>JBIPMI010000097.1:0-9487 GCA_044369215.1 Bacteroidia bacterium
CATTTTATTTATCAGGGCTCATGGGAATTCCTTCTGATAAAGATGTTTATGTAATTGGTGAATTTACTGATTGGAGATGTTTACCGGAATATAAAATGTACTTCAACAAAAACAGACAAAGATATGATTTAGAGGTTCCTCTTAAACAAGGTCGTTATGAGTACGCCTATGCAATTTTAGATAATAATTCTATTCCCGACGATTCAAGTATTGAAGGCAATCACTTTCAAACAGAAAATGAATACTTGATTTTAGTTTACAGCAGAAATTTACAATTCAATTATGATGAATTAATTGGGGCAAGAAGAATCAATTCCATTACTCCTTAAATCAAATTATTCAAAATTCAACTTATTCCTACCTCTTTTGGCGAGCATTTTGGGAAAAAAATGCATATTGGCTCAATGGAATTTTGTATTTTTGAAACTCTTTTTTAAAAATACATGTCAGAAAAGGAAATTGATTACAGCAAATACGAGCCAGTTATAGGTTTAGAAGTTCATGCTCAGATGCTTACTAAAAGTAAAGCATACTGTAAAGACCCTTATGATTATGGGGCAGAACCCAATACAATGGTTAGTCCTGTTAGTTTAGGACATCCCGGAACTTTGCCAAAACACAATAAGCAAGTTGTTAATAATGCCATTAAAATGGGATTGGCTTGTTCTTGTCAAATTGCAGGTTTTCAGTATTATGCGCGTAAAAACTACTTTTATGCTGATTTGCCTAAAGGATATCAGATAACTCAAGATAAAACACCAATTTGTACAGGTGGATTTGTTGAAATAAAAAGAAAAGACGGTACTGAGAAGAAAATTGGATTAACAAGAATCCATATGGAGGAGGATGCCGGTAAAAGTATGCATGATCAGGACGTTTATGATTCATTAATTGATTTAAATCGTGCCGGAGTTCCATTAATTGAAATCGTTACAGAACCTGAAATTGCCAGTGGGGAAGAGGCTTATCTTTACCTGACCGAAATGCGAAAATTGGTAAGATACCTTGAGATTTGTGATGGAAATATGGAAGAAGGTAGTCTTCGTTGTGATGCTAATATTTCTGTTAGATTAAAAGGTACCACTGCATTTGGTACAAAAGTGGAAGTGAAGAACATGAACTCAATGAGGAATGTTCAAAGGGCAATCGACTTTGAAATAAAACGTCAGGTTGATATGATTGAGAATGGTGAAAAAATTTACCAGGAAACAAGAGCCTTTGATGCATTAAAAGGAATTACAATTCCTATGAGAAGCAAAGAAGGTGCTGCCGATTATCGTTATTTTCCTGAACCGGATTTACCACCATTGAATATTACTTCAGAGTACATCAATGGAGTTAAATCACAAATGCCTTCTTTGCCTAAAGAATTATTTGAAAGATTCACAAAAACATATCTTTTAAATGACTATGATGCCGGTGTTTTAACCGAAAGCAGAGATGTTGCGGAGTATTTTGAAGGTGTTTTGAAGCATACTTCCAATATTAAAGCCGCAGCAAATTGGGTTATGGTTGCTATTAAAGGTTATCTAAATGAACAGGCAATTGATATCAAGGATTTTGTTTTACAACCAACAAAAATTGCTGAGTTAATTTCATTAATCGATGAAGGTAAAATTAGCAATAGCGTAGCTTCACAAAAGGTGTTCCCTGCTATGATAAATGAACATCATAAAAGTCCACTTCAAATCGCGGAATCATTAAATTTATTGCAGGAAAGTGATTCTGATGAATTGCAAAACTGGATTGATCAGGCAATAGCTAAATATCCGGAAAAAGTAATTGAATACAAAGCCGGTAAACAGAGTCTTCTTGGTTTATTTATGGGTGAAGTAATGAAATTCAGTAAAGGTAAAGCAGATCCAAAGTTAAGTAGTAAACTATTAAAAGAAACATTAGATAAACAATAAGTTATGAGAAAATTATTACTTGGTTTAATAGCATTGAGCCTGATTGTGGCTTGTAGTAGCAAAGAAAAGGAATCAGAAAGAACAGGTTTTAGAGTTAGAGGTAAAATCATAAACAATAGAGGAAATCAGGCATTAAATCTGCAGGAATTAACCAATACAGGATTAATTACAATCGATACTGCAAGTGTTAGAAATGATGGAACTTTTGAATTAGTTGGTACTTTAAAAGAAAAAACATTCTGTGTTTTAAGATTAAATGCCGGTGATTTAGTCATGGTAATTGATACAAACAGTGATTTTGAATTGGAATTTCCAATTGATTCAATTCAGAATTATGTGGTAAAAAATTCAAAAGAAAATGAAGAGCTAAAAACCATGTTTGCCATAAATAATTCCTTTATGAAATCGGTTCAGGCTTTAGAGGCTAAATATTCACAATACGGAGAAAGTGTTCCTCCTTTAAAAATTCAGGAAAGAATTCGTTTTGAATATGATAGTTTAAGAATTGCTAATCAGTTAAATATAAAGAATTATGCAGGTACTTTAACACATTCAATTGTGCCGTATTTTGCAACGAATTTTTTAACACCGGAAGTAGATTTTCAATTTTTCGATCAAGTTGATCAGCAATTGTATAAAGAATTTGCTAACAGTAAATATGCATCTCAATTACATCAAAAAGTGGAAGAGTTGAGAAGAACTGCTGATGGAAATATGGCTCCGGATATGAACTTGAATGACCCTTTTGGAAAAAAAATTACTTTGTCTTCATTAAAAGGTAAAGTTGTTTTGGTTGATTTTTGGGCAAGCTGGTGTAAACCATGTAGAGATGAAAATCCAAATGTTGTAAGATTATATAATAAATACAAGTCAAAAGGATTTGATGTTTTAGGCGTAAGTTTAGATGATAACAGAGAATCTTGGATGGCTGCTATCAATAAAGACCAGTTATTATGGAATCATGGCTCAGATTTACTAAAATGGAATAGTAGTGTAGTTAAACTTTATAATATTGAATCAATTCCATTTACTGTTCTAGTTGATAAAGATGGAAAGATTATTGCCAAAAGGTTACGTGGTCAAAGCCTTGAGAATAAGCTTAAAGAGATCTTTGGCTTTTAGTGAATTTTCGCTCATAACATTTTGTTAACCTTTAGTTAATTCTCAAATCACTTAACACATCGAATCTTACATAAAATTTCTAACATGGAAAGTCAATATAAAATTTTAGTTGTAGACGATGAGTCTGATATCATTGAATTTATCGATTATAATCTAAAAAAAGAAGGTTACTTGGTTGCAACTGCCTTTAATGGAGCAACTGCAATTGAAATTGCTAAAACCTTTAAGCCGGATTTAATCCTATTAGATGTAATGATGCCTGTAATGGACGGTATCGAGACTTGCAAACTATTAAAATCTGACCCTGCTTTTGCTAAAACATTTGTAGTGTTTCTTACAGCACGTTCTGAAGAGTATTCTGAAATTGCCGGATTTAATGCAGGTGCTGATGATTATATTTCAAAACCAATTAAACCGAAAGTTCTGATAACTCGTTTAAATGCAATTTTAAGAAGAATTGTAAAAGAAACAGTTTCTACAAGATTAGTAGTGGGTGATATTATTATCGATAGAGAATCATTTTTGGTTTATAGAGGAGATGAAAGAATTCAACTGGCAAGAAAAGAATTTGAATTGTTGTTTTTATTAGCTGGCAAACCCGGTAAAGTGTTTACAAGAGATTATATTTTAGAGAAAGTTTGGGGAGATGAAGTACTAGTAGTAGATAGAACTATTGATGTTCATATTAGAAAAATCAGAGAAAAACTTGGTAATGATTATATCGGTACTGTAAAAGGAGTTGGGTATAAATTTGAAATATGACCCGAAACCCTAAGCCAATAACGGTAGCCACCCTTATTTCAGCTTTGCTTTCGGTAATTCTGGGGTCGGTTAATTTCTTTATGAGCGATTACAATCTGCTAAATAGTGTCATCATTTTTACGCTTTCATTTGGATTGTCGTTTTTCCTTTTCTTTTATACCTTAGAGTATTTTATTTATAGAAAAATTAAACTGATTTATAAAACCATTCACAGTTTAAAAACGCAAAAATATGATGCGGTTCTGAGTAATTTTGACTGGGACAGAGATCCAATTACTGAAATGAGTAAAGAGGTAATTAAATGGGCTCGCGATAACAAAATGGAAATCGATCAGCTAAAAAGATTAGCCGATTTTAGGAAAGAATTTTTAGGAAACGTTTCTCATGAATTAAAAACCCCCATTTTTAATATTCAAGGTTATATTCATACCTTAATTGATGGTGCGATTGAAGATCCAGAAGTTAATCTTCGGTTCTTAAACAGAGCTGCAAAAAGTGCAGATAGATTAAGCGATTTAGTAGCAGATTTATTAGCAATATCGCAATTGGAAAGTGGTGAATTGGAAATGGAAATTGAACGATTTGATATCAATTTGTTAGTAAAAGATGTTTACGAACAAATGGAAGAAAAAGCTAAAAAGAGAGCAATTTCGATTCTAATTAAAGATGGATGTAATAAGCCTTTTTATGTAGAAGCCGACAGGTATAGAATTAGACAAGTATTAGTTAATCTTGTTACAAATGCCATTAAGTATGGCAGAGAAGGTGGCACTGTTACAGCAGCTTATTACGATATGGATGAGAATCTATTAATTGAAATAGGGGATAATGGAGAAGGTATTGCCCAAGAACATTTACCAAGGATTTTTGAAAGGTTTTATAGGGTTGAAAAAAGTCGTACACGTGAATCAGAATCGGGAGGAACTGGTTTAGGTTTGGCAATTGTTAAACATATTATAGAAGCACATCGCCAAGCTGTAAATGTTAGAAGTACAATAGGTCAAGGAACGACTTTTGGATTTACTTTAAAAAAGGCTTCAGGTTCGTAGCATAAACAAAAAAAGCGCCGGTTCATATTGAATCCGACGCTTTTTTATTATCAAGGGAATATACTTTTTATGCTTCTTCCAAAACCTTTTGCTCAAACATTTTATGTAACTCTTCTGAATAATAATTCAATGCATCTAAACTTTGTTGTTTCACTTTATCAAAATAGTTTTCCTGGTTTTTAAACAGGTTTTTATAATATTGAATTCCTTCTTCTAAGTTTGCTTTAAATGAAGTTAAACTTTTATTCATTGATGGAATTTCAACTTCTTCAGATTTCTTCTTCAAATAATCAATGTATAAACCCAACTCTTTAATAAATACGTTTGGTCTGTCATCTCTTTTGATAATATTGGTTTTGCCATAAATATGGTCAATCATTTTATCAAGTTTACAAACCTCAGAAAAATAGGCCATATTTGGTCCCGGACAAACACTTACACCAGGTCCTTCAGATTTTGTTTCAATTCCATTCACTAATAAAGCAGGGGTTCCTAAGCCTACGCATAAACAAGATTTCACCAGAATTTTATCCAATCCTTTTTGGTAAGAAACTTCGTCTAATTCAGCAGCATTTAATTCCTTGATTTTTGCATCTTGAAATTTTCTGGAAGCAGTGCAAAGGTCTTCTCCATTAACTTCTTTATTTAAAGCTACATATTTTTTAGGACATGCACTTCCCGGTCTTCCTTTGTCAATCCAAACCTGCTTTTCTGCATCTTTTGAATTTCCGTAAACACTATTAAATGGAACTCCTAATGGGGAAGTATTACTAAGGTATAAGTCTTTTTCCTTTGCATTTACTAATAAATCTAAAGTTTCAGGATCAACATTCGTTGCTTCCGGTACCAATAAAAAAGGTGTTCCCCAACCAATACCGTCTAATTCATAATGCTCCATTAAAAACTCATGCTCTTCTGAAGTTCCAACGCCGCCTTGAGCAGTGATTCTCTGTTCAGGAACGATTTCAAAATGTGGATTTCCTTTTTCTTTCATAACAGGTGACCACATTTCAAACAAACTTTGTTTTAATTCGGCTCTTTGATTTTTAAACTCCTCTAATATTGGTCCCATTAAAAATCCATCAGTTGCAAAAGCATGTCCACCGCAATTTAATCCTGATTCAATTCTAAATTCCGAAACCCAAAGTCCTTTTTTAGCAAGGAATTTACCCTGAATTAAAGCAGAACGGTAATCACTTGTTTTTAGAATAATTTTCTTTTTTAATGTACCATCAGATCCTGGAAAAAAATCATCGAATTTATCCATGTAACTATATAAACGTGGATTCATTCCAGCTGAAAGTATAATAGATGAATGTAATTTACTTTCTGCAAATCCTCTTAGAGCTGCATGTGCATCATTAAACTCAACAGGTAGTTTTTCATCACCACTGTAATTTTCTTTGTCGAGTTTAGTCATGATATTTACATCAATGCTACCTTTTACCAGATTGTCATTCAACCAACTAATGATTTCACTTTTAGAAACTTTATTATCAATATAGTTCTGAAAATTCTTCTTGAGTTGTGAAGTATCAGGCAGCATTTTGAAATATTGTTCTAATTCTTTAGAGCCTTCTTTAAAAGATTCTTTCATAGATGTAATTTTCTCATCAATTAAATCTTCTAATAGATTCAAATAGGAAGTAATCCTTTTAGCCCTAAAATCTTCCATTTTATTGGTGATGGCTTGATAAGGCTTATCAAATTTCTCACAATAAAATTTCCTCATTTTTTCTATTAGGATATCATCAACCAAAGAAATTGAGGATGATATTCCAAATGGTGAAACTTTAAAAGGCGTATCAATTGTAAAACCAATACCCATAATTGGTATATGAAAGGAATGTGCTAATGGTTTTGGATTCATTAATGTGGTTTTTAGAACTCGCAAAGTAGTTGCTATTTAAAAAGCATAAAATGATAAATTTCATGAATTTTAATTTTAGATATAATTGATAATCTGTTAATTGAATTTGTCGTGTTTGATTTATCTATTACTTAAAGACTATATTCGCCCCATATGAAGAAAACAATACTATTATTCGCATTAAGCTTTTCTTGGATTTTATTCAGTTCGAATAAAACTGATAGATTGGATGAAGGAATGTTTCCATTATCAGAATTAAAACAAGTGGATTTGAAAAAAGCAGGATTAAAAATGGATCCTATTTCACTTTACAATCCTAATGGAATTAGTCAGATTGATGCCATTGTTCGCGTTGGTGGTTGTACCGGTTCTTTTGTAAGTGAAGATGGTTTACTAGTTACCAATCACCATTGTGCTTTTAGCTTTGTTCATGCCATTAGTGATACTATTAATAAATACGTTGATAAAGGTTATTTAGCAAAATCGCGCGAGGAAGAAGCACCTGCAAAAGGCTTGGTTTGCAAAATCACTGTAAGTTATGAAGATGTATCTTCAAAAGTTTTAATGAGAACTCAGGAAACCAACGACCCTATTGTTCGTTTGCAAATAATCGCTGAGAATGTGAAAGCCATAACAACTGAAGAGAATAAGAAAAATCCAAAATTGCAATGTGAGATTTCTGAAATGTTTACAGGAAGAACCTATGTTTTATTCAGATATCAATTATTAAAAGATGTAAGATTGGTTTATGTGCCCGGTAGAAGTATCGGTGAATATGGTGGTGAAAAAGACAATTGGGTTTGGCCACGACATAGTGGTGATTTTGCTTTTCTAAGAGCTTATGTTGCTAAAGATGGCTCCGCTGCTGAATATAGCAAAGACAATATTCCTTTTAAACCTGTGAAGTATTTAAAAGTTAATCCTAAAGGTGTAAAGGAAAATGATTTCGTTTTTATACTTGGATATCCGGGTAGAACATTTAGAAATCAACCTGCCGCTTTTTATCAATACCACGAAAAATATATGTTAAAGTATGTGAGTGATTTGTTTAATTGGGAAATCAATTACATGGAAAAATTAGGAGAAAACAATGAATTCCTTGAATTGAAATATTCAGCTAAAATTAAAAGTTTGGCTAATACAGCTAAAAACTACGAAGGTAAATTACAAGGATTTAGAAGGGTAGGATTAACCGATAAGAAAAAGGCTGAAGAAAAGGAAATGCAAAAGTTTCTGGAATCTGATCCTGAATTAAACAAAAAGTACGGAGATGTTATTCCCAAAGTAAATAAACTATATGATGAAATAATCAGATTTGCACCAAGAAATTTATTCTATGATTATTTGTACAATTTGTCACCAACATTTCAGTTTGCTGCTGCTGTCGATAATTATAAAACATCCTACAATCAAATTAATGGGAAAGAAGAAAAGGCAGCATTCTTATCTAAACAAATACCTCGTTTGAAATCTCTTTATCAGCGCTTATTTGCTCAAATGGACCCATCAGTAGAAAAACCATTGCTAATCAAAATGCTTGCAGATGCCAAAGAACATAATTCAGATAATGAAGTAGATGCTGTTATAGGTTTTTATAAGAAAAATAAAACTGATGAAGCTAGATTAAAGACAATAGAAAAATTCTTTACCAAAACTAAAATTCTAAATTCAACGCTAATGATGGAGTTTCTTGCTGATAGTTCAGCTGCGGTTTTTGGTCTTAATGATGATATCATAAAATTTGCTCATGAAATGAATAAGGAGGTAAATAAATATGATGAACAAGATAGAAAAAGAGAAGGTGAATTGAATTTACTTTTAGCTAAATATGTTGATGCAAAAAGTGAGTTTAAGAAAACCCAATTTATTCCTGATGCCAATGCAACCTTACGTTTCACTTATGGATATATTAAAGGTTATTTTCCAAATGATGCTGAATGGAATAAACCATTTACAACATTAACCGGTGTAATTGAAAAGGAAGATGGAAAGGATTATGAATTACTTCAGGCTATTAAAGATTTATATGCATTGCATGATCTCGGTTCTTATATGCATCCTGATTTAAATGATTTGCCTGTAAACTTCCTATATAACTTAGATACAACAGGCGGTAATAGTGGTAGTCCTGTAATGGATGCTGATGGCAATCTAGTAGGAGTAAATTTTGATAGAGCTTATACTGCCACAATTAATGATTACGCATGGAATGAAGCTTATTCACGAAGTGTTGCTGTTGATATCAGATATGTATGCTGGATTTTGGAAAAGGTTGCTAAAGCCAATCATTTATTAACTGAAATGCATGTGGTAAACTAGCTGGATTTACTAACTAATCTTATAATAAAACAGGCTGCTTCATTGAGTTGAAGCAGCCTGTTTTATTATTCAATGGGTCTATTTATTTTTTATTCTGATTTATTTTCCATCATTTTGAAAACATCATAACTAAAACCGGTATTGCTAAAACCGCCATCGTGAAATAAGTTTTGCATGGTAACCTTTCTGCTCAAATCACTAAACATCAAAACGCTGTAATTTGCACAATCTTCAGCAGATGCATTGCCAAGTGGAGATAAAGCTTCAGCATAATCATAAAAATCACCAAAACCCTTCACACCACTACCTGCAGTAGTTTTTGTAGGACTTTGCGAAATGGTATTTACACGAACTGATTTTTCTTTTCCTAAACGGTAACCAAATCCTCTGGCAAAACTTTCCAACAATGATTTTGCATCACCCATTTCGCTATAATGAGGAAATACCTTTTGTGC
>JBIPMI010000384.1:0-2766 GCA_044369215.1 Bacteroidia bacterium
CTGAAGACAATACAACAGATGCAGGAGTAATCACTATTTACAAATAAGTATCATGAGAAATTTATTAGCATTTATTTTTGTTTTTGCTGCTTTTCAAGTTTTTGCTCAAGGTAAAAAAGAGATCAAAAAGTATAATATCAAAGCTGTATCCATCACTAAAACTGAAGATGGAAAATCATTAACGGAGGAAAAATCGGTATATGATAAAAATGGCAGACTCATTGAATTAACAGATTATAATAAAGATGGTCAGATAAAAACCATTCATAAATATAAGTACAATAAAAGTGGTGATATAATTGAAGAGGACGAACTGGATTCATCATTAAAATTAAAAGAAAGAAGAATCAATAAATACAATGCTTTAGGTGAAAAAATTGAAGAAGCATTTTATGATGAAAATCTAAAACTGACTAAACGCCATGTATATACCTATGATAACAAAGGTTTAAAACAGGAAAGAAAAACCTATGATGGATCAGGTGTACTTAAATCAACAAAAAAATATAGCTATACATTTTGAGTGAATTTCAGAACATATTAAATTCTTTTGAGCCCATCAGCCTTAACGAAATGGATGGTGTTAAACTGATGAATAGAACTGAAACTAAGTTTGCCTTTCATTTAACAAAACTTTCCCATGTACTGAATGAGTTGATGCAAAATTATAGAGTTCTTGAAATTGAAGGTAAAAGAATCAGTCGATATGAATCTTTGTACTTTGATACCGACAATTTAGATTTATATACCCAACATCACAATGGAAGGTTGAATCGTTATAAAATCAGGCAAAGAAATTACGTAGAAAGCGGCACTAGTTTCTTTGAGATAAAATTTAAGAACAATAAAGGACGAACCTTAAAAAACAGAATTCAGGAAGAATTAACAGATGAACTTAATACAGGAGCTAAGCCAAAATTTCTAAATAAGCACTCCCCATTTTCAGTGAAGGATTTAAAACCGGTTTTATGGATAAATTATGGAAGAATTACCTTGGTTAATAAGTATAAACCTGAAAGATTAACCATTGATACCGGACTTGAATTCATCAAAGGAAATGAAAAGTCGGGCTTCAATGGACTGGTAATTGCAGAACTAAAACAAGAAAGTAAAACTGATTCTCCATTTATTAATTTAATGAAGGAACTCAGAATAAGAGAAGGTTCTTTGAGCAAGTATTGTATGGGAATTGGAAATACTTACTCAGAGGCTAAGAAAAATAATTTTAAACAAAGACTAAGTCAATTAAAACAATACATATATGCTAACTGATATATTACTTCAGGTTCCTGTTGATGAAACGATTGCCAAAACTGGCCTTGATGCTTTATTAAAACTTGCCGGTAAAATAGGATTGAGACTAATTATAGATTTTGTGAGTGTTTTTGTACTGATTAGATTTATCTATTATAGAATTTATAAAAACAATGAACTTCTCTTTACCTATTTAATTTTCAATATCGTCATATTCTTTATATGTTATTTGTTGAATAAAGTAGAGTTAAGTATGGGCGCTGCCTTTGGTTTATTCGCTGTATTCAGTATGTTACGTTATCGAACGGAAGGTATCAGCATAAAAGATATGACCTACTTATTTTTGGTAATTGCAATGGGTTTAATTTCAGCAATTACTAAGATTAAAGATGCTGATGATATTTATGAAAACATGTTTATTGTAGTAGTAAATTCTATTTTAATTCTCACAACCTATTTGTTGGAAAGTAACCTATTCTTTAAAAGAGAATTATCTAAGTCGATATTATATGAAAAAATTGATCTTGTAAGAGCTGATAGATACAATGATTTGTTAATTGATTTAAAAGACCGTACCGGCTTACCTATAACCAGAGTTGTTGTAACTAAAATCGATTTTCTTAAAGATGCAGCTTTGGTAAAGGTTTATTATTTTGAAGGAGAATAAAATGAGGGGTTTTGTTTTAAGTCTAATTTTTGTTTTTAGCTTCTTTGGAAGTTTGTATGCACAAGATGAATTTGTTGAAGATGCCTCGGTTTGGCTCGGATTAAATATTGAAAAAAAAGTAAACAGTCGTATCAATCTTTCTTTTTCTAACCAGGCTCGTTTCGATAGAAATATTACCAGGTACAGACTGGGTTACCAGGACTTGGGTTTGGATTATAAGGTTTTGAAGTTTTTGCATGTACAAGCTGATTACAAATTAATTCAGCGACAAAGACAAGATGAATCTTTTAGTATCCGTCATCAATATAATTTATCTTTTTTTTTAAAGAAGAATTTTGGTCCTTGGTCATTTTCTTTTAAGAATAGATGGCAATGTTTTTACAGAGATATTTATAGTAGTGAAGATGGCAAACAACCCGTTTGGACTAATAGAAATAAACTAACTGTAAAATATGAACTCAATAAGCGTATTCAGTTTTATACTTCAGGTGAATTGAATTATATATTAAAACCTATTCAAGATGAAGGTTTAGATAGATATAGAACAACATTGGGCTTGGAATATAGACTTACAAGGAATACTGGATTAGAGCTCTATTATACCATGCAAAGAGAATTGAATTTGTCAAAAGAAATCAATCGCTTTCATATTTATGGATTGACTTATCAAATAAAAATTTAAACCTGGTTTTGAATTTTGAAGTTTTAATAATTGAATACGAATATTCGCCAGCAATGTTTTTATAAATCCAGTTTATGGATAGAGAATTATATTCAATTTTTTTTGGAATTAAATTGCTCTATTCAATCAAATTAACGATCCCAAAGGTATTGCGCAAATTATT
>JBIPMI010000098.1:0-9461 GCA_044369215.1 Bacteroidia bacterium
CTGATGGCATTTAAAAACATAGCTGCGAAGATAAGCCCTTAGTTCACATTACGAAAAATTGTGGTGTGCTCTTTTTTTTAGATATTGCTGCATGATTTATCCTGAAAACCTGGAATCCTTGAGATTGCATACCAAATTTGTAAAAAAGGAAGATGCTCAACTTTGGGTAAAATTCTTTGAAAAGGAGGATTCGACAAGATTTTTGTTATTAGATAATCAATTATCGAATGAAGAAAAAGCAACCAATTGGATTGAAAAACAATCTAAAAGATATCTGAACAATCAATTCGGTTTGCAATGGATTATTTCGAAAGAAACAAACCAAAAATTGGGAATGGTTGGATTGCTATTACAAGAAATTGAATCACGTCCACAGCTAGAAATTGGCTACCATTTACTTCCTGAATATAGAGGGAATGGCTATGCAATTGAAGCAGCTAAGATGTTCAGAGATTTTGCTTTTGATGTCTTAAGTTATGATGAAATTATTTCAATTATTCATCCCGGAAACTATAATTCACAGAAAGTTGCTCTAAATAATGGCATGAAACATATTAGAAATGCCACATTTAGAAATATTGAAGTTTATATATTTAGAATAAATAGAACACAATGGAAAAGAGGTTATTAATATTTTTTACTTTTTTTATTTTGCTTGGAATTTCTTCAAATGCTCAAAATAAAGTTAAAACAAAACAAAGGGTACTTTTTTTAGGCAACAGTTATACTTATGTAAACAATTTACCTATCATACTAAAATATATTGCTACAATTGAAAGTGATACATTATTTACTGATGAGAATTTAATTGGTGGTTATACTTTAAAAGGACATTCCACCAACCAAACTTCAATTTCTAAAATTATGCAAGGAAACTGGGATGCTGTGGTTTTGCAGGAGCAAAGTCAACTTCCTTCATTTCCAGATGAAACTGTTGAGGAAGATGTTTTTCCTGCCGCAAAATATTTAGACAGCATAATCCATGTATATAACCCTTGTGCAAAAACTATATTTTATATGACCTGGGGTAGGAAAAATGGAGACAATTCAAATTGCTCTTTTTGGCCTCCGGTTTGCACATATGCAGGCATGGATAGTCTTTTGAACTTAAGGTATAGAATGATGGCAGCTCAAAATAATGCTATTGTTAGTCCTGTAGGTCAAATTTGGAAAGAAGTTCGTGAAACCAACCCGGAAATTGTTTTATATCAATCAGATGAAAGCCATCCTGATATGGCTGGTTCTTATGCAGCTGCGTGCTCATTTTATACAACTTTATTTGAAAAAAATCCTTTAGACATTTCATATAATTATGAGATGGACACTTCAATTACCAACCCAATTAAAAGGGCATGTAAAAAGCATATTTACGATAGCCTGGAAATTTGGGATTATACATTAAATCCGTTTGCAAAAATTGGCTATACATTAAGTGGTAAAACTGCAACTTTTTCTAATTTATCAACTAATGCGAATTCTTTTTTTTGGGAATTTGGTGATGGTAATTCAGATACAACTATAAACCCATCACATACCTTTGAAAAAAATGGAGTTTATCATGTAAAACTTAAAGCAAGTAAATGTGATATCAATAGTTATGATTCAATCGAAATAACGGTATTGGCAAGTGGACTGAACATAATTGATAAGCATTTTTCTACTGTTTCTATTTATCCAAATCCGAGTGACAATATTATTAATATTCAGTTTAATAAGGAATTGGCTAAAAAGTTAAAACTTTATTCGATAAATGGACAGAAAATACTAGAGTTTGATCAAGAAAATATTAGTAAAAACTTGACAGTTAATAATTTAAAATCAGGCATGTATACCTTACAGTTTACTTGGCTGGATGGCACTATCAGTTATAACAAAATATTAGTTAAGTAAATTAATTAGTTCCATGAATCAATTT
The DNA here is from genome assembly GCA_044369215.1 of Bacteroidia bacterium. GTDB lineage: Bacteria > Bacteroidota > Bacteroidia > UKL13-3 > UKL13-3 > CAISCU01. The sequence goes on from JBIPMI010000098.1 coordinate 1,916, forward strand.
AAATAACATTAAATTCGCATTGTGAGGAATCCAAATCTAGACCCTGAAGAAAACCAGCTTAGTAATACCGATAAAGATATTGAGAGGGTACTTAGACCAAAAACTTTTGATGATTTTACCGGTCAAGCTAAAACTTTAGCTAATCTTCATGTATTTGTTCAGGCAGCAAAACAACGTAAAGAAGCTTTAGACCACGTTTTATTGCATGGCCCTCCCGGTTTAGGGAAAACTACTTTAGCCCATATTATAGCAAATGAATTAGGTGCAAGCATTAAAACAACAAGCGGACCTGTATTAGAAAAGCCCGGGGATTTAGCAGGATTGTTAACTAATCTGGAATTTGGAGATGTTTTATTCATTGATGAAATCCATCGATTAAGCGCCGTTGTTGAGGAATTTTTATATTCAGCTATGGAAGATTATCGAATAGATATTATGATTGATAGTGGGCCAAATGCAAGAAGTATTCAAATTGAAGTAGCACCATTTACTTTAATAGGAGCTACAACGCGTTCAGGTTTATTGACAGCTCCATTAAGAGCCCGTTTCGGAATTAACGCTCGTTTAGAATATTACGACAAAGCATTAATGAAAACCATCATTGGAAGGTCAGCTGATATCCTAAATTCATTGATAGATGAAGAAGCTGCTTTTGAAATAGCACGAAGAAGCCGAGGAACCCCGCGTATTGGAAATGCACTTTTAAGAAGAACTCGTGATTTTGCCCAAATAAAAGGTGATGGAACTATCAACTTAGATATTGCGCAGTTTGCTTTAGATGCCTTAAATGTTGATGAAGAAGGTTTAGATGAAATGGATACCAGAATTCTAAAAACAATTATCGACAAATTCAAAGGTGGTCCGGTAGGCTTAACTACAATTGCTACGGCAATTGGTGAAGATTCAGGAACGATTGAAGAAGTTTATGAACCTTATTTAATTCAGGAAGGCTTTATGACAAGAACGCCAAGAGGAAGAGAAGTTACAGATAAGGCTTACAAACATCTTGGAATTGGACCAAGTTATAAAAACAAGCTGTTTTAAAAATTTGTCCGAAATCAAATATTCCAAATCATATTAATAAATCAATAATGACTGAAACTTTCAAAGCTTTGGCAAAATTTGGAATCAGTTTTAAAAGCCTTTTTAAAATTTCAAAATATCCCGAAAGTGTATATAATGAAATTGAAAAGGTAAATACACAAAAGATTGCTTATTTAAGCATTCCTCTTGTTCTATTGCATCTTCATCATATTTATAAATTCAGACCGCAAAACGAACTGGTTAGTGAAAATATTTACCTTTGGAAACAGGGCATTTTATACTCTCATTCCATTGGTTTGATTGCAACATTAATTTTTGGCTTATCTGCTTATATTTTAATAAATAAAAAAAACACAATAGCATTTATGCAAAAACCTTACATCATTCATCAATATTATTCTATCTCATTTTTGCTATTGTAATTGTAGGAATCGACCAAAGAATTTCAGCGAACAATAGTCCATTTTTGCTTGTTTGTATTGCAATCCCGGCTATTTCTTTGGTTTGGCCGATTTCTTCAGTTATTTACAATTTTATTGCTTACCTGTTTTATTACTATACTTTAGGATTACTTCAAAACGACCCGGATTTATTGCTATCTTTAAGAGTAAACGGAATTACATTTTCAACGATTGGAGCAATGGTAAATTTTCTATTCTGGAATAGAACAAGTGAAAATATTTACCAAAAAGAACTCATTCAAAATCAAAAAATAGAACTGGAAAAAGCAAATGAAACTAAAGACAAATTTTTCTCAATCATTGCCCACGATTTAAAAGGTCCAATTGGTAATATTAATAATGGACTAGAAATTTTAGAAGAAGATGAATTAGATGAGAATAATAAAAAAGAGCTTTTAAAACATGTAAAAAACTCCGCCAAAAGCACCCATGACCTATTAGATAATCTTTTAAACTGGGCATTAATTCAAAAGGGACAATTGGTTTTAAATCCTAAAAACTGTAAACTAAATCAAATAATATTAGAGTGTATTCAACTATTAAGCGGATTGGCCAAGGAAAAGAAAATTGAAATACAATACCTCTTTACACAAGAAATTGAAATTTTTGTTGATGAAAGTACCATCAAAACTATTTGCAGAAATTTATTATCAAATGCAATTAAATACAGCCCAATTAATGGGGTTATAAAAATTAATTTAGAACATAAAAGTAATTCTTCCGAATTGATAATTGTAGACAATGGAGTTGGAATGGAACCTGAAAAAATTCAAAATCTATTTGTCGTTGGAATGAATAAAAGTTTACCCGGGACATCTGGTGAAAAAGGAACAGGCTTAGGTTTAATACTCTGCAAAGAATTTGCAGAAAAAAACAGTGGCTATTTAAATGTATGGAGTGAATTAGGAAAAGGATCTACCTTTGTATTGGGCTTACCAAGTGCTATTATAAATTAAGCTCTTTTTAACTAATGAGGCAAATCGTATTTTAAAATAAATACAATCATTTTAGATTTTGTTTTAGGACTCGCTTTTGAAAGTATCGGTTATTGTGTTATATATCTTTTGTATTCATTGATAAAACTTATTCCAAGTTTATCTTTAACTATTAGATGCCTTGATGATAAAAGTAAAAGTGCTTGGTACTTACTTTTAGCTTTCACTCCAATTATTGGGGGAATTTTTCTATTATTCATATTGGCTTCAGATGTAGATCACGAAGAAAATGAATATGGAATGACTCCAAAGGAATTGCCTGAAGAAGCCATTTAAATTATTAAAGCCGAAAAGAAAGTTTCAGCTTTTTTTATGCCACAATGCTTTAAAAGTTTAGATTTGCCACAATTTAAAATGAAAAAATCAATCCAATTTATAATAAACCCCAAGTCAGGAGGAAAATCCAAATCTAAAGTTCCCATTATTATAGAAAGATACTTAGATAAAAATCAGTTTGATTGTGAAATTTCATTTACAAATTCAGAAAAAGAAACTTTAACATTAGCAGAATCATCTGTAAAAAATAATATTGATATTATTGTTGCTGTTGGTGGAGATGGAACAATCAACAATATCGCGAAATATGTAAAAAACTCAAATACCGTTTTAGGAATCATTCCATTTGGTTCAGGCAATGGTTTTGCAAGAGAATTGAAATTATATGGTAGCATTAAAAACAGCATTCAAATCATCAACAAACAAAATATAAAACAAGTTGATACTGGAATGGTTAATGAGCATTTCTTTTGCAATTTGGCAGGTGTTGGTTTTGATGCTCATGTAGGTGGATTATTCGCTGAATCAACAACCAGAGGTTTTCAAACATATATTAAAATCACCCTAAATGAATACAAGAAGTACAAACCTAAATTGTACAAAATTAAAGCTTCAAATAACGAAATAATAAACGTTGAAGCATTTATGATTTGTGTTTGTAACGGTCCTCAATTTGGGAATAATGCATATATTGCTCCACAAGCAAAATTGGATGATGGAATTTTTGATATTTCAATAGTAAAACCATTTTCTATTTGGGAAACTCCCACCATAGCTATGACTTTATTTTCTAAAAATGATAAAACCCATTCATTTTTAGAAAGAGTTAAATCCAATGAATTTACCATTCTAAGAGTGAATGATGACATGGTAAATATAGATGGAGAACCCATTAAAATGGGAAAAGAATTAAACTTCAGAATGTTTGCCAAATCTTTAAAAGTATTGATTCCTTAATCCAGATGGGTTTTATTCCTTATTAACCTATTACAATATTCCTGTAAATAAGCTTTCATTTTATTCTTCATTTGTATTTGTTTCTCAGAAGTTGATTTCTCATTGATTAAATTCAAATTCATCAAAGGATCTTTTGAAAAATCATAAAATGCTAAAATATTACTTCCATCAAAATGTAATACAAAAGGATATTGAATCATTTGATAATACCCATCATGATATTGCACAGCAAAACTATCTTCAGGATAAGTTCCATATCCAAATACCTTACCTTTAAAAGATACAGCTTCCAAAGCAATTGGCATAACATCACTTTGAGAAACAGTTCTATCTATTAGTATATATTCAGGCTTTTCAGGATCAAAAACAAAAAGTGGTATTTCAAATTTCCCTTGATTGGTTTGGTAATATTGCTTTTCATTTTCAGCAGCATGATCAGCAACAAATACAAAAACTGAATTCTGGTACCAAGCTTGATTTTTTATTTTTTCAAAAAACAATTGCAATGAATAATCAACATATGAAATGCTTTCGTGAATAGGTAAACTGCCTTTCGGAAATTTGTTTTTAAACCTTTCCGGAATTGGGTAAGGATGATGAGATGAAAGAGTAAAAATTCCTGAAAAGAAAGGTTGTTTTTTATTATTCAATTCGTTTGCCCAATACAACAAATACTTATCATCATAAATCCCCCATGAACCATCAAAATCTGCCATATCAGGATATTCATTCATACCAAAATAGGAACCATTTGATGTACTAGCAACTATGTTATCAAAACTCATCGTTCCATTTCTTCCACCATGGTAAAAAGATGCATTATATTTTTGTTGTTGAAGATAAAATCCTATACCATTTAAAAGATTCGCCTGATAATAACTGCTGGGGTAATCTGTATTCATAAATGAAGGCATCGATGCAATAATACTTGGCAATCCTTCTATTGACCTTTTCCCATTTGAATAAGCATGATTATAAACACTACTTAAATTCATTAAAGAATCAATAAAAGGTGTTTTAGATTTTCCCTTGTTAAATAAACCTACATATTCCTTGCCTAAGCTTTCAACAACTATTAAAACCAGGTTTTTGGGCTTTGATATATTTGAATTTATTTGATGAATTGGAGAATAATAATTAGAAATCTCATTTTCATTAAAATATTTCCTTTCTTCTACTCCTTGTTGCTGAACAGTCATAATCATATTAAAACCAGTATTCACACTTAATGATATAAAATTAGGTCCTGCAAATTTTGAAGCATCAAAGCTTGTTAAGGGTGTTAAACCCCAACCTCCTCTGGCACCAAGGAAAAAAAGTACCATTAAAACAAAACTTATAATCATTTTATGCCAAAGCTGAATTTGATTAAATTTTGTAGATATTTCTTCTGTTTTAATCCAAATTATATGTAGTAAAATGGGAACTGGAATAATCAAAAAAAGTAAATAATAATAATCTAAGAGGTAACTTTTAAGCAAGGGAAGCCACTCCCCTGCTTCAGAGAATAAATCAATTCCGCTTCTTTTACCAGAAAATTTGAAATATGCTGAATCAATTAAATTTAAAAATATAAATAAAGTATTTATGCCAATATAATACCACTTTGCTAATAAATTCAACAGCTTAGAGGGTTTAAAAACCTGAAAAAAGCTGATTAGTATTAAAAGAATATTTGAATAAATAATAGTTGAGGTATCATACCAGGTACCAACCCAAAATGCATTTAAAACAGAAGTTAAACCAAACTCAAAAAAAAACGGATTTAAGACTAAAAAAAATAACCTTGCTACACTGTAAAAAATCAGCAGGAAAATAAATCTAACTAATAAAATCTTGAATTCGCGCATTACCTCAAAGGTAATTCCTCATGGTGGTTTTCCATAAATTCGTTCGATTTTATATCGAATTTATTTGAAAATGCGACCAGTAAGTTATTTAATGACAATTTTTTTAACACCGTTTTTTGTTGGTGTTCCGATTTCAATTGTATAAATACCGCCCGGGGCGTTTCCTGGAAAATCTAATTTTAGGATTTGACCGCCTTTATTTAAATGAGAATCAAATAATTCCTTCATCAATCTGCCTTCCATATTATACATTGTAATTAATACTCTTTCAGATTCCTCCAACTGAAATGTAGCAAAAAGGGTATTTTCATCAGGAACCACAGCAATGTTAAAATCAAACTTATTCTCTTCTTTTAAACCACTTGGAAATTGAAAATCCAATTCCAATGAATCCTGAAGTAAAAAATCACCATCAGCAGTATTGTCGTTATTTGAGGCGATTCCAGATAGATAAAATTTGATTTTTCCCATATTTGATTCCGGTGCTTTCCATTTAAAACTCCATTTTCTGGAACCGGAGCCATAAGTTTTAATTGCGGTATGGGTGACAAAATCTGAAACTCTTAATCCGGAATCTTGAATTTGAATGAATTCTCCTACAGGAATTGAAGCAACTCCCTTTTGTCTGGCGGAAACTCCAAACCCAAACCTTTGACGATTTGGATAGATTGATTCAACATTAATTGTATAGGTCTTCCCAGATTCATAAAATGTAGGATTACCTTCGACAGAAATATTAATAGAAGAATTAATGTCCAGTGACTCCGTATTTCTGTGACAGGCAGAACAATCACCTTCACCCGGCGCTCCAGTTAAGTTTAGGGCTCCATCAGAATTTGAAAACAATTCGCTGGCAAATAAAATACTCATTGCCAGAAAAGTAAATACAGTAATTTTTCTTTTCATAGAATTGGACTTAATAAAACCAAGACAATAAAAATCAGAAAAAGGATGTATGAGCTGAAAAATAAATTATTCGAACCTTAAAGCTTCAATAGGATCAAGCTTTGAAGCCTTAATTGCAGGATAAATTCCACTAATTAAACCAACAAATAGGCACAATAATACACCCCCTAAAATCCATAACCATGGAATGATGAATCCACCACCAACAAAAGATGAAACTATATTACCAATTGCTATTCCTAAAATGATTCCACCAATTCCTCCAATTTGACAAATCACAATAGCTTCAATTAAAAACTGTTTCCTGATGGCTGATTGAGTAGCTCCAATTGCTTTTCTTATACCGATTTCTCTTGTCCTTTCAGTAACAGATACAAGCATAATATTCATCAATCCAATAGCAGCTCCCAATAATGTTATAAACCCAATGATTGTTGCGGCCATGGTAACATATTTTAAATTACCAATTAAATCCTCGGCCATTGCATCTGATTTATATATTTCAAAGTTATTTTGAGCCGTTACAGGCAGACGTCTTAATCTCCTGAATAAACTTGTAGCTTCTTCAACAGCTAAATCAATTTGAGAAACATCCTTTACTGCTACAGTAATTACGGTGCTCATATTGGGCATGGAAAAAGTTTGATATGCATTATTAATAGGAACAATGACTAATCTATCTCCTCCAAAACCCATACTTGCTCCTTTACTTTTTAGCGTTCCTACAACTCTGAATTTTGCACCACCTATAAATACACTTTCTCCTAAAGGATTTTTTGATTTAAATAATTTTGATTTGATTTCGCTACCCAACAAAACAACATTGGCAGACGAGCTAACTTCTTTTTCTGAAAAATTTCTACCTTTATCAATCTCATAACCTGCCACCCCAAGGTATTTAAAATCGCCTCCCATAACCATTACATTGGGGTCGGTTTTATTACTTTCATACTTTACAGTGCTTGCAAAGCTTGCATTAACACTTAAAGAAACTGTAGCAGGGAAATTAAATTCTTCAGAAAAACTTGAGGCTTCTCTAAATCCAATAGTTTTATAT
>JBIPMI010000099.1:0-9415 GCA_044369215.1 Bacteroidia bacterium
CAGGACTATTAAGACAGTATTATGATTCTCTTCATTCATTGGATACAAGTATAAATTCTTTCATGCCTGGTGAAAAGGCTTTTAAAAGATTTAAAACGGTGATGCAAGATAGAATTTATAATGAAGATGCTCAGGTTGGAGGAGATGTTTTTACTGCAGCTAAAATGGGAAATCAATTAATTTCAAATTCCATTCAGCCATGTGTTAATTCCGATTACCCTTGGACATTAGTTGGTCCTAAAAACACCAATATCTCAACATTAGGTATAATTATGGCTATAGCGGTTCATCCAAATGACCCCGAAAAAATTTATGCTGGTACACAAGCCTCGGGATTATGGTATACCTCTAATGGAGGTAACTCATGGACAAATGTAACAGATGTATTAAATTTGCCTGCATTGGGTATTTCATGGATAGAATTTGATCCATCTGACAACAATAGTGTATATTTTTCAACTGGGGCGCACGGTCATTCTCAGATGCTAAGTTATGGAGCAGGTATTTTCAAAATTTCTAATAATGGTATTCCTAAAAATATTATTGATTTTTCTAACCCTGTAAATGATGCTAAAGATTTTTTCGTAAGCAAATTTGTATTTCATCCAGATAATCCAAATATAATGTTTGCGATTTCTACTAGTACATTTTATAAATTCATTAAAAATAGTCAAAATGAATGGGTAAAAGTATTTGAAAAGAATGCCAATTATCAGCCGAATCAATTAATATACGACAAGATTGGGTCCTATAGCAGCTATTTTATGGATTTAGAGGTGCAGAAAATGGAAAATGAATTACAAATTTATGTTTCAAGTTTTAAGCATCATTCTGATAGGCCACTAGATGTGGCTGGCTCAATTGGTTTAAATTTTAATGTGCAAAATAATACCCAATATGAGTTTGAAATTGATGGATTTGACACTCAAACAGGTTTGCCCAAAATTTTAACTATTTCATTTACTTCAGGCAATAATGCCACTGTCCAGAGTATTTTTAATCAAATCATCGGAATTGTTAGCAATAATCTAACTAATCAAAACATTTCTGTCAAAGCTGAAATTGAAATTGACCAGAATACTCAAATTCCATATTATTTATTGAAGGCAAAAGAAGGTTTTCCCATTTTCAAAGTTTCAGGTTCTAATTCATTTGTTAATTCAACAGATGGATTTGGTCCAATTCAAATTTCTGGAAATATTAGTGCCTCAAACAATTGTTTAAAATGTATAAATGGAGCTTACCAAACTAAAATAGCAAAAGCTTGGCATATTAGTGAGTCTAATTTGTTAAATTGGAATCCAATATATCTGAATTTGCCTTTTTTTAATTTAAGTAGATTTATAACATTGGAAGTATCAAAGGATGATCCTGGGATTTTATATTGTATGGTTAATAAAACCACTTCAGCTGGTAGTAGTTCTTTTGTTCAGATTTATAAATCTGCAAATAATGGACAGAGTTTTAGTCTTGTTAAAAATCAAAATGTTGGCTATATAAATCCTGTTCCTTCAGGCAATCATGAATTTATTGTATCTGATATTGATAAAAATATTGCATTTATTGGTGAAAATGTGCTATATAAAAGTTTAAATTTTCAAAGTGGTGCTGACTTTTCAGATGTTTCAATGTATTACCCTGATTTATCTTCCAATTCTCCATTAAGTCAAACTCATGCTGATATTAGAAGTGTGGTTGAATTTCATGGAAATGGTGTAGAAGGAGTGCATAAATTTTTTATTGGTCATGATGGTGGAATTTCAAAATCAAATTTAGGCACAGGAAGCGGTTGGGCAAATAATTTGCTGCAATCAAATTGGCAAAGTATAAATGGTAATTTAGAATTATCACAAGCATTTGGGTTTGATATTTTCCCTCAAACAGGTGAACCAATTATTGGTTTACAAGACAATGGAACACAAAAGTTTACTGGTTCCAACTGGTTAGTAAAGGCTGGGGGTGATGGGGCTGCTATAAAAGTATCAAAATCAAATCCCAATTATGTTTATGGTCAGATTAATCAGTACTTCATTAAAATGCCAAATTGCATAAATGACCTAAATTCAACATTTGAATGCCGCGAATTTATTAGTTTACCATCAAAACAATTTCAAAATATGCCTATGGAGCTTGACCCTGTTGATGATAAAAATCTTTGGGTAGCTCAAACTAAATTATATAAATATTACCATACGGGACAAATTATAGGTTTTCCTTCGAATAGTCTTTATTTATCAGGAGATAATAATATTAGAAATGATGATATAAGAACTTTTGATATAAGTAAATCGAATCCAAATATAATTTTTGTAGGTGTAAATGACCCGGCTTGGGATCATTTGCCTTATAATAAGCGAATATACAAGTCTATAAATAGTGGTACTAGTTTCTTAGATATTACCAACAATGTTATAATAAATAATGAAGAAGTTTTTAGAAAGGGTGCGCCAACTTCAATTATTATTAATCCTGCTAACCCAGATATTATTTATATTTCAATTAATCAATATTTGCCTGAAGAATCAAATCCAAATCAAGGCAAATATAGGGTCATAAAATCCTTAGATGGAGGCAATACTTGGGCTGATATGTCAACGGGTTTATCTCAATTCCCTGTTACTTGTTTAGTGTTTCAAGAAGGAACAGATGAAGTTTTATTTGCTGGTACAGATTTGGGAATTTATAGATGGAGTAAACAACAACAAAAATGGGAATGTTACAGTAACGGATTGCCAAAAGTAATCATCACAAACCTAGAAATTGACTATTGCCGAAATAAGTTACTTTGTAGCACCTGGGGTAGAGGTATATGGAAAGCTGATTTAAAAGTTGAAGAAGAAGTTTTTGAAATAACACAATCACAAACTTGGGGAGCATCAACTTTTCATAATTTTAACACGAATGTTACTGTAAAAAGTGGAGCTACACTTACAATTAATGGAAACGTTACCTTTTCAACTGACAATTGGCTTCAAATTGAGCCGGGTGCCAAAGTGATAATTGATGGAGGAAAGATTTATAATAGTTGTAATGAGAAATGGGAAGGAATTCATGTAGCCGGTGACCCTCAAAAACTGCAATCCCCAACTTCAAATCAAGGTTATCTTTTTCTGAAAGATGCAGAAATTACAAATGCTGATGTTGCTGTTAGCACAACTGCTTTGAATGCCAACGGCACAATAGATTGGAGTAAAACTGGCGGTGGAATTGTTGTTGCAGTTAATACTACCTTTAAGAACAACAAACGGCATGTGGAGTTTATGGAATACAAGAAATCCAATAATTATTCGGCTAGTTTTACCAATTGTGTTTTTGAATTAAACCAGGTTTGCCATGCTCCAACTCCAACGGTGGATTGTTTAAAAAATATGACCATGGTTACTGCTTGGGGTGTACATGGGATAAAATTTATTGGATGTGAGTTTAAAAATTTAGATGGTGCGCATAATGCAGACCAGGCAAACTACAATAGAGGACTAGGTATTTATACATTAGATGCAACAATTCAAGTTGGTGCAAGTATTGACCCTATTACCTGCTTGCCGCAAGATAGAGGTTTATTTAGCAATTTGACAAAAGGAATAGAAAGTGTATATAGCCCTTCTTTTACCCTAAGTGGACAAACAAATATCAAACATCAGGATTTTGAATTAAACGATAAGGGTATTGTAATCGAAAATGGAGTTACTTATAATATTTACAAGAACAATTTTAATCTTAATGTTCCAAGTAATTATTACAATAGGTTTGCTAGTTCAACAGATTTGGAGCTAGGTAGCACAGGCATAGCTGGCATTTATTCTAATGCAACTTCTGGTTTTTTAATTGAGCAAAATTATTTTACCTATCCAAACGCAAACCACGCTGCCAATGAAATTGTTGCCGGATTGGTTTTACAGAACTCCGATGGAAATGGAGGAGGAGGAAGTGTTAGATTAAATCAAATAAGCGATGCATACCTTGGCTGCCAAACACAACAAAATAACTTGGCATTACAAATTAGCTGTAACCAGTTTACCGATATTGCCAAGGCAATTAATCTAAATCCAGTTACTAATTCTAGTAACTATGAAACACCATTTTTTGGATTTTGTGCCATAGGGAATTCACCATCTGCAATTGCACAAAGAACTGATTATTTAAATACATTTTTTACTAATATTACCCATGATGCAGCCAATTATAAAGTTGGAACTAAAACCTATGTTGTTATTCCAGGTGCAATTGATAGGCCAAATCAAAGTAAAAGTTTGAATGTTAACGTAGATAACTGCCAAGGAATAGGGTCAGTTGTGACAAAAGATAATTGTTTATTAACATCCTTTATTCAAGAAAATTGTACCGGTACCATTGAATATCCTGACCCCAATAGTGGAAATTATTTTATCTTAAAAAATTTAAACTTATACTGGCAAAATGAGGTAGAAAATGCTGGTCTTGGCGGTGAGGCTTTACTTCAAGCACAGCGGAATTTGCGCTTTTATATAATGGAAAGTACCAAGGCCCGTAACCAAGTAATTTGGGCCTATAATATGCGCGCGGTTTTAGATTCCACCTTTAATAGCCTAGATAGCATAATTACCTTCTTAAAAAACGAAACTGATATTGATTCGCGTAAGCAATTAATAGCTTCCTATTATTCCAAAGGCGATTATAATTTAGCCTCTCAACTTCTATCTCAATTAGAACCTAACTCAGATGAACTTACAGATTTTAAAACCTATTACAATCTGCTCATAAATGCTTCAGCCCAAAACCGAAATATTTACAGCTTAAATTCTGAAGAAGTTGCGGTTCTAGAAACTTTAGCTCAAGGTAGTATGACTTCTGCATCCTTATCTTCACGTGCCATATTAAGTTTAACGCAAGGTAAGTGGTTTGATTTGGTAATTGAAAGAGTGGTTAGTGAAGAGAATTTAATGAAGAGAAAGCTACTTAATGAACTCGATAGCAATAAAATAGAAGAGTTATCCGCTCAAATCCTGAAAATTTTCCCTAATCCCGCCAATAATAGCTTTAATGTTTCTGTAAATACAGTATTGGAAAACAATAAAATAATATTAAAAGATGCGGTAGGAAAAACTATTTTAGAACAAAAGATGCCAAATAATAGAGCTGAGTTGGATATAAATACAATGAGCTTAAGCAATGGTGTTTACTTTGTGTTGCTCATGAACCAAAATGCTGTGTTAGAAGTTAAGAAAATAGTAATTCAACATTAGTAAAGCAATGAAAAGGGTTTTATTATTACTATTTGTTATGCTTCACGGTTTTGCAAATGCACAAAATTATTTTTCTAAAATGTATGATTTGTTTGGTGGTTGGGAGGCTGCTTATCAAGTTATAGTTTATGATTCATCTACTATACTTTTTTTGGGAGATTACACGAATAGATTTGATCCTACTGTTGATACACCAATTAGCAATGCTGTAAGTTTATTCAGAATAGATAGCATAGCTTCAAGAGTGAAAAGTAAGATTATTTATGAAAATGAATTTGTCTATTTTACAGGGCTTAAGCCATTTAATGTAGGGATTCAAAGTTATTTTATTTTTGGTAAATATGCATACGGTTTAAATAGAGAAAGAGTTTATTATTTAGCGGCTTTGGATACATTAAATGTCGATACACTATATACAAGAAAATTAAACAAATTGGACTCAGCTATTGATATACGTTCATCTTTATTCTATCATAATAAGTTATATTTATTTGGCTTTAAAGGTTATGCCCAAGGCTCTCCCTTTGCCGCACTATGTTTTGATACCTCAGGTAAGCAACTTTGGTACAAGGTTTATAATGATAAATTGGTTTTTCCAACTGGTGTGGCAATTGCTTCTGATGGAAGCTTTTTGGTTTCAGGCAACCTAACAAATGGTAGCTGGCCTAAGGATACACTATATGCTTGGTATGCAAAAATTGATACCTTGGGTAATATTTTATGGGAAAAAAAATTGAGTGAGTTTCATGAATCTCCCGGTGGAATACCTATTGTAATAAATGGAAATAGTTATTGGATAGGCGGGGCACCAGGGGGCCCAAGGTATAAGAGTAGGAAAGCATATTCTTATTTATTTAAGACAGATATTAATGGTAATATCACCTATTATAAAAAAATAATAGAAGGTATAGCGGATGATTATGAATTTACAAACTTAGAATTAATTTATCCTGTTTATAAAAATGGATTTATCTATGCTGCTGGAATAGGTTCAGATACTCTGTCCGCGCAGAGATATAATGACTATATACTTTTTTGCAAATTAGACACTTTTGGAAACATAAAATGGCGGCGCACCTTTAGCCAGTGGTATATGAGTAACAGACCTTATAGCCTCAGCGCAATTTCCGATGGTTTTATTATTTGTGCCGATGGCAAAGACACTACACATACAACCGGCTTTACAGATGCCTGGATTATAAAAACAGATACCAATGGTTGCATTATTCCCGGTTGTCATTTAGCCGATGCTGTGATAGAGGTGGTAGATGAACACAATTATGTAAAAGTTTACCCCAACCCTGCCAATACACAAGTAACCATTGAGTTTAATGACCCTCAACAAACGCCCATTGATTGGATAGAATTAATAGATGAAAAGGGAATTAGTTTGCAAAGTAAAGCCGTAAACAATCAAACCTATACCTTAACTACCACTCATTTGAGTACCGGAACCTATTACCTAGCCGCTTACTTTAATGGAAACAAAAGAGTGGTAAAAAAGGTACTGGTTCAACATGACTAGATCTAACGATTTCGTAATTACAAATCAAAATTAAGTACTAGATGTAAACCCAAAATTTCATTTCTTAAAATTATAATTTCGAGTAACACAATTATTCTCCTACTAAAATTTTGCCAGCAGCCAATAGCATACATTAGCCATTTGCCGTTTGCTTTTGGCTTTTCGATTAGTTGTAAAATGTTGGTTTTTCCTCTAAGCAGCAATAAAACGTTTCTTCATATATAAGAACATTCTGCTGCTAAAATTTTGCCAGCAGCCTGCCAGAGGCCATCCGCCTAATGAATAAACACCAATTTTCCAGCATACGACTGATTGCCATCTTCATCAGCCGACATTACCAAATACACTCCTGTAGAAGCCCTTTTACCTGAAAAGTTTCTACCATTCCATGTTGCAGTTCCGCCATTGGCTGTTGTTTCATAAACCAGGTTTCCACTGATATCTGTAATCTTTACAATGGCATTGTTTACTAATCCTCTAATCGTAATATTGTCTGTGAATTCAGGTCTTACAGGGTTAGGAAAAATCTTTACTTCATTAAAAGTTTCTGCTCCTTTAGTTGCATCTGCTACATAAGATATAATTCCTTTTTCTGTTCCAAAAAATACTTCGCCAGTTTTTTCATCTATGCCAATTTCAATCACATTATTCGATAACAAAGGTGAGTTAGCAATGGTAAATGTTTTTAATAATGTATATCCATCAGGTGAAACCAAATGAACACCATTTCTAGTTCCAATCCATTTACGATTTGCTGGATCAACTTTAATACAGTTAATGACTTCTTTCCCTAAAAATACTTCATAATTACTTCCAACCTGAATAATAATTTGACGAGCATCAAAACTTGATTTTTTATTGTTGAATATCAAACCGGGATTACTCAATATTGCTAAGCCTTGATTGGTTCCTATCCACATTTCACCTCTTTGATCCAAACTCATACACAAAACGGTATTACTAGGTAATCCGCCTTGACCTGCATCTTTGGTTAATAGTTTATAGGTATCATCATTCGGATTATTTGGAGTTCCTGCATGGTTATAAACCAATATTCCTTTGTCTTTTAATGTATTAGCCCAAACATTGTTATAATCATCACAAGTTACCCAACCAATTTCATTACCTACAAGTAAAGTCCCAATTGAGAAGGATGTCCAACCTGATTTTGATTTAACACTTAATGGTTTGGATACACCAAAATTACTTACCCAAAGATTGCCATAAATATCAAAATCCATACCACCACTTAAAAGAGGATTGTAATTTGGGTCTGCAACCTGAAGTCTTTGTAATGAGCTGTTTTTATCGTCGTAAACATTTGTAACGATATCATTTTTAACTTCAAAAATTCCGGTTCCAAAACTGCTTAAATAGATTTCATTGGTATAAGGATTCTTTCTTATATCAATAAAATCTTTTGCATTATCGATTGCCGGATGGTCGGTTTTTGAATAATTGTACCAGGTATTGTCGAAAAAGGTAGAAAATTTGGTGTTATTATAAATTAACGGACTCCAAACATCATTTACATATCCGCCTGTTACCCAAAGTTTTTTATCGTAGTAAAGCATTTTACCAAAGGTTTTTCCTGCAGGACCATTTGGATTGTAATAATCAATGTTTCCATTGTCAGTTCTTTCAAAAGTTAATCCAAAAAGGTTATCAACCATTGCTAAAAATCCTCTTTCATCAATAACAGCATCATTTCTAAAAGTGAGTGGTTTTTTGCTAAATGTTCCATCAGAATTTTCAATCACAATATGTTCTTCAGCCACAAAAATGAGTTTGTTATTGCTACTTTTCAGCGTTTTAATGCGAGTGCTATTGCTTTGAGGCCAGTCAATCCAAGAGCCAATACCATCATAAATTTTAACAGTACTATCAATTACAGCATAAACCTGGTTTTTAAACACGCACGATTGGTTGCTATAAAGAGATGCTTTTGATTTAGCCCAGAATTTGAAGTCAGATAAATTGGGTGCATTTAAAGATGCTCTGTAAATTCCATCAGCTGCCGAAGCAAAAATTGAATTATCGTTTATTACCAATGATAAAAACTCTATTTGTGCACCGTTTGCACCCAAATTCTGGTAAGATTCTGTAATTTGTTTTTTGTCTAAATCAACCACAACAACCCCAAAGCTACAGGCTAAATAGGCCTTATTTTCATAAAAAAATACTGAGTTTACAGTCTTTTTTCCAATCATACTTTTTTGAAGAATATCAGGAATATTGATAATTTCATTTGTTTGATGATCGAGTAAATCAATATTGGTATTTGAATAAATCACAATACTCATTTTTTTCGATTCATAATACCTGAAAATATCTACTTCAACATCAGATAATCCGGTATGTTTGGATAGTCTTTCAATACTATTATCGTCGGTATTAAATGTAAATAATCCACTGGGAGAACCACAATATAACTTGTTCCCAACCCTTTCAACGCAATAATTTGTTTGGTAAGGTAAATGAACTCTCCAAGTGCCGGGAGCAGGTTCTTTATTGCTTTGTGCCGATGTTATTTGCATGAACGCAGGGAAAAGCGCAATTGCAAGAAAAATTAGTCTTTTCATTTTTTAGAAACACAAATAAACGATATGCAAATTAGTTTCGTACCGCATTGGTGAAATTTAGTTTCATTTTTACGTACAATTTTCTG
>JBIPMI010000385.1:0-2745 GCA_044369215.1 Bacteroidia bacterium
TCTCTTGCAATACCAGCAATTTGAAAAATGAACAGTAATAGTTTTTTCATGTGCTAAAATAATTTGATACAAAGTCATAATATTTTTTTGTCAACTTGGGTCAATGCCTTTGCACTTAAAATATTATTCTTCTTATTTGTTGTAACATTTTTTGCCTATGTTAAACCAACACAAAATACTGAGGGTATTTAAGCTCATTTCATTATTGAAAAAAGCACCCGCAAAATCTACCCGTACCATTGCAATGATGCTCGATATTACTGAGAGGTCAGTTTATAGGTATATTGATTTAATGGCTGAAATTGGGTTTGATATACAAAAAGATAAAAATAACAAGTATTATATTTCTATTGATGATGATGGAGCAGATGAATACTTTACCCTGGAAGAGGCAACACTCATTAAGGAGCTATTGTTAAGCACTGCCCAAAACAGTGCACTTAAGGATGGAATCTTAAAGAAAATTTTTATTAAATCGGAAATTGATTTAGAATCAAATCATATTATAAATGCCAACAATAGCAAGGTGGTATCTCAAATAAACGAAGCCATAACGCAAAAAAAGCAGGTTGAATTGGAAAAATATTTTTCAGCCAATTCCAATAATATTAGCAATAGAATTATTGAACCTATCAAGTTTACCAATAATTACCAAATGCTTTGTGCCTACGAAATAGCTAGCAAGAGAAATAAGCTTTTTACCATTGAAAGGATAGGTTCAGTATTGATTACAGATAAAAATTTCGAGCATGTTGCATCGCACCGTTTTGAGCAACCTGATCCCTTTGGGTTTGTAAACGTTGATGACCAAAAATTAAAGGTTGATTTGTTATTAAACCTAAGAGCCTTTGTAATCTTAAAACAAGAATATCCTATGGTCATCCCTTATATTAAGGTAGATAATAAAAACAAAACTTACCGATTAACGCTGGAGGTAAACAACCTAAAGCCGGTTACACGATTTGTACTTGGCTTTTTAGATGAAATTACTGTTTTGGGTTCAGATGATTTTATAGAGCACCTTAGGACCTTTGTAGGACAATTGTATGAGAAAAATAAAAAGACACTAAAGCATGAAAGAAATGCGTGATTGTGACAAATAGTAGCATCAAACCATTGAGCATAAATGTAGAATATCATAAAGAACGAGAACCGCAATAATTATATTGAGTTTTATCTGAATAATAGGACTTTCAAATGTACAAGAAGCAATAAAAGCCTAAAACGCTAAACTATATTTATTCCCCAAGGGTATTAGCAAATAAATAAAAATGGAAGCAATGTTGACTTTAAAATATTGAATATAAAAACGGGAATAGTATTTGTAGCAGTTGTTAGCCCATTAACAAAAGATGAAAAAGGGAAATCAATTTATGAATTAACAATAATCCCTCCATCAGAATTGATGCATGGAATAAAAGAATATACAGACAATCCAAATTTGTAAAATATGGAAATACCAGATTATGTAAGTTCAAAAGATAAGTGCAACACGTAGTTAAAACCCCTTGTATGGGAAGTGAAGCGTTTCGAAACTTCCCATTCAAGGGGTAGAGCTAAAAAATCTATTTTAAGCCAAAGTCATTTTGGTTTTATACTAAAAAGTTTTACAATTTATTGGCGACCAAGCGGGGTTAGAAGATAGCTCCTGGCAGCTAGCCTCTTGCATCTGGCTTGTATTCGTAGTAGATAAAATATTTATTGTTTTAAGTTAGTAAGGCTTAAAAGCGGTCAACGTAATTTAGGCTTTTACACCAAAGCCAGAGGCTAGAAGCAAGCAGCTAAATCAAAAATCAAAAATCAAAAATCAAAAATCAAAAATCAAAAATCAAAAATCAAAAATCAAAAATCAAAAATCAAAAATCAATTTTTAAAACAATGTTTCTACCATCTCGAATCCAAAGCCAGATGCTAGAAGCCAAAAGCCAGCAGCGGCCTTCGGCCTACCACCATCTAAAATCCCATTTCTTTCCCTCACTAACCAATCGAGAATAATGCTCCGGACTAATGGTTACTTGAAAGGGTTCTACAAACAAAAAACTATCATCTAAAATGGTTTCAAATAAACTGTCATTAGAATATTTAGGCTGATAGGTAAAGTTGCTGGAATGTAATGGTTTGATGGCAAAAAACTTTCTACTTAATGAATCCTGATAACCCAAAAAATTAAGACGTTGATATGTGCCTATTACAAAACTTGATGTTGTATAAGCATCTTTATAAAAATAATTATAACGAATTCTTTTACGTCCGTTTGGTACTTTTTTAAAAGTATTTTCTGCTTCTCTATAACTTACATCAACATCAGAATTTCTGGCATACAAAGTATCTCCCGGTTCTAATAAAATCGCTAAATCATTTTCACTGATGAATTTAATTTGTGTTTCAGCCAAACTCATCCAAAACATTCCGCCAGAAAATAATAGAAATATCAATGCAATTTTAACAAGCGATAATTTGATGGCAAGCTTCTTTTGTTCTTTTGTAAAAACGTATTTTTTGGTTTTATCTTTAACTAATTTTTTGCCTATTCTGAGTTCAACTTCTTTAGTTAAATAACTCGACCAGGTAAATAATTCAATCAAACCTAAACCCAAACCCCAAAGAAAGACAAACCAAACTCCCTTTTTTATAAATAAGAAAACAAATAAGGCAATAAATAAACCATTTATAATACCAAATTTTAGTATAGAAATGATTCCTTTTCTTTTACTTGGTATATACGTTCTATATGGAGGCGAAATT
>JBIPMI010000100.1:0-9392 GCA_044369215.1 Bacteroidia bacterium
TCAGTGGCTGTGGGATTGATAAATCGGTTCAACTTGTTAAAGAAATAGAACAAAAAACAGGTCTTTCTTTTTTTAATAGATTAAATATTCACCTGGAAATCGAAAACGAAGTACATATTTTTAATAAACAGCAATTAGATAAGGCTATTGAAGAGGGCTTAGTAAATGAAAATACCCATTTTTTCGACAATTTAGTTCAAACAAAAGGGGATTTTATTGAGAATTGGCTCAAACCGGTAAATAAAAGTTGGATTTGGTCGAAAATAAAAACTTTATCAGCTTAACTTTTCTTTTCTTTAAAAACACAAAACACAAAACATTTTAGCATTTTAGCAAATCATATCATTTAACATGTCAGAAAATCAAAGCGAGAATCAAAAAAACGATTCTAATGAAAATAAAAATAAGAAACCGAAAGTTCCACCAATGCCTAAATTCAATTTTTATTGGATTTATGGAATTATTGCTGTGGTCTTTATAGCACTTACTTTTTTACCCAAAAATGGAGCCAATAAAACTTCAAAAATTGAGTTCATCAATAAAATGTTATTAGCTCATGATGTAGAAAAAGTTGTTGTTGTAAATAAAAGTGTGGCTGAAATTTATTTGAAAAAAGAGGCCTTAAAAAACGATAAGTACAAAGATTTAAAAGATCGCACCATTTTAGGAGAATCTGTTGGTCCGCATTACTTTTTTGAAATTGGTGATATTTCCAGTTTCGAAAAAGACATCAATGAAAAACAAAAGGATTTCCCGGCTAACGAACAAGTGGCTGTTGAATACGTAACTCAAAATAATTACCTGGGGGATTTTCTTTTAACCTGGATGTTACCTCTAATTATTTTAGTTGGTGTTTGGATGTTCATTATGCGCAGAATGGCTGGTGGTCCTGCAGGTGGTGGACAAATTTTTAATATTGGAAAAAGCCGTGCTCAATTGTTCGATAAAGATGGACATGTAAAAACTACTTTTAAAGATGTTGCAGGATTAGATGAAGCAAAAGTAGAGGTAATGGAAATCGTTGATTTTCTTAAAAATCCTAAAAAATACACCAATCTTGGAGGTAAAATCCCTAAAGGAGCTTTGCTTGTGGGCCCTCCGGGAACAGGTAAAACCTTATTGGCAAAAGCTGTAGCCGGAGAAGCCGGTGTTCCTTTCTTCTCTTTATCAGGTTCTGATTTCGTAGAAATGTTTGTGGGTGTTGGTGCAAGTCGTGTTAGAGATTTGTTCAAACAAGCAAAAGAAAAAGCACCTTGTATTATTTTCATTGATGAAATTGATGCAGTTGGTCGTGCACGTGGCAAAAATTTAGTTCAGGGCGGAAATGATGAAAGAGAAAATACTTTAAATCAGTTATTAACCGAAATGGATGGTTTTGCAACAGATTTAGGTGTAATTATTCTTGCTGCTACAAATAGACCTGATATTTTAGATTCAGCTTTATTAAGACCGGGTCGTTTCGATAGACAAATTTCTATTGATAAACCTGATTTAAACGGACGTGCAGAAATTTTCAAAGTGCATTTAAAACCATTGAAACTGGCAAGTGATGTGAATCCTGAAAGATTGGCTACTCAAACAGCAGGTTTTGCAGGTGCTGATATTGCTAATATTTGTAATGAAGCTGCTTTAATTGCTGCAAGAAAAGATAAAACGGCTGTTGATATGCAGGATTTTCAGGATGCAGTTGACCGTGTTATTGGCGGATTAGAAAAGAAGAACAAAATTATCTCACCGGAAGAGAAAGAAATTATTGCCTATCACGAATCAGGTCATGCAATAGTTGGTTGGTTTTTAGAGGGATTGGATCCATTGGTAAAAGTAAGCATTGTGCCAAGAGGTGTAGCTGCTTTGGGTTATGCTCAATACCTGCCTAAAGACCAATATTTGTATACTACCGAACAGTTAAAAAACATGATTTGTATGACTTTAGGTGGCAGAGCTGCTGAAGATTTAATCTTTGGTAGAATTAGCACCGGAGCTCAAAACGATTTAGAAAGAATTACTAAAATGGCTTACGGAATGGTAACCATTTATGGTATGAATGATAAAATTGGAAATGTATCTTTTTATGACGCCAATCAAGAGTATGGTTTTACAAAACCTTATTCGGATAAAACAGCGGAAATGATTGATATTGAAGTTAGATTGTTAATTGAAGCATGTTTTACAGCAACTAAAAACTTATTGATAGAAAAAAGAGATAAACTGGAAGAATTAGCTAAGATTTTGTTGGAAAAAGAAATATTGTTCCAACATGATTTATTGGAGATTTTAGGAAGTCGTCCTTTTGATAAAATTGAAATAGAATTACCTGCAATTGAAGCAGAAGTTGTTGATACAATTCAAAACTCATCAACAGAAGAGCCAAAAGTAGATTAGTAATTTATTGTATTTTCAAAGCCCATTTAGGTTCAAATAAGATTGAATTTAAATGGGCTTTTTTATGAAATTTTTCCAATAAGAATATTTCAAATGATTTATTTAAATTGCGTGTCTTGGAACAGTTTATAACATCGAAGGAAAAAATCCTGAAAAAGCTAAGGCAGGCTCTCAATGTCAAATCCAAAAGCCTGCATCAGAATATCGATTTTGAATCGAATATCTATTCGCGTTCCAATGAGGAAACTCAAGCAGAAACCTTTGTTAAAAAGTTTACGGAATTAGGTGGCCAATATGTTTATTGTGCTAATCAGTTTGATTGCATTGATAAAATGTTGGATTTAATGGAACTCCGCAAATGGAAACACGTTTTTTGTTGGGAAGAAGAAATGCAAAATCTATTAACGGATAGCGGAATTTCTCATCAGCAGGGTTCAGATAATATCGAAAAAGCTCAGGTTGCTATTTTGGGATGTGAGGCTATGATTGCCAGGACAGGTAGTATTTTGGTTAGCAGCATAAGGAATTCCCGAACAATGTCTATTTGGCCTCCGGTTTTGGTTTTTGTAGTAAAACGCTCGCAACTTGTTGCTGATATCAAAGATAGTTTTCAGGTTTTAAGAAATAGATATGGTAGAAAAACCCCATCATTATTCAGCCTGATTACCGGTCCTGCCTGCACCGATGAAATTCCTGCTGAAATCCCCGGTGATTTACCTAAGCCGATTCCCGGTGGGGTGGGTTCCCAAGAAATTGTTTTGTTCTTTATTGATGATTCAAGAAGAGATTAAGGATTTTGAGTTCAAATAAGAAAATATATTTTGCTTCTGATTTTCACTTAGGAATTCCCGATGAAGCCTCTTCTTTTGAGCGAGAGAAAAGAATTATAAGGTGGTTAGATTTTATTAAACCAAGCTGTGAGGAACTTTATATAGTTGGTGATATTTTTGATTTTTGGTTTGAATACAACCTGGTTGTCCCAAAGGGTTTTGTTCGTTTACAAGCCAAAATTGCTGAATTTACAGATGCCGGTATCCCCATTCATTTTTTTCATGGAAACCACGATTTGTGGCAATTTGGATATTTTGAAAAAGAATTGGGAGTAAAAGTATATTCAAAACCAATCACAAGAACCTTTGGAGATAAGAAGTTTTTTATTGGGCATGGTGATGGTTTAGGTCCGGGCCAACATAAGTTTAAATTGGTTTTGGCAACTTATAGAAATCATTTTTTTCAGCGACTTTTTGCTTTCCTTCATCCTTCAGTTGGAATGGGTTTTGCAAACTGGCTTTCACAAAGAAGTAAGTTAAAAACCTTTGATGGGAATTTCACCTTTTATGGCGAAAAAGAGCACCTGATTCAGTTTTGCAGAACCACTTTAGCAAAAGAAAATTTCGATTTTTTTGTCTTCGGACATAGACATTTACCAATGAGTTTTAAATTAAATGATTCAAGCACCTATTATAATTTAGGTGATTGGATTGGCTTTAATTCATATGCAGAATTCGATGGAACAAACTTGGTTTTAAAAACATTTGAAGCCACCGGCAATGAGAATCCAATTCCAAATATTTAAGGGCTTACTTATTGCTCTTTTGTGTTTTGGTTCAATCCAAACAAATGCGCAGGATGTAAGTAAAAACGATTCTGTTACATTTAAAATTGGACTGAAAATCCCCGTTACATCTAAAATTATTACTTGTGATAAGTTGGGGAATATTTATGTTCTAAATGAATCTGACCGTTTGGTAAAGTATAATTCAGCCGGAGAATTATTATCAACCTTAAACTACAATTATAGTGGAAGTATTAGCTCTATAGATGTTACAAATCCAATGGAAATATTTCTTTTCTATAAGGAATTAAATATGGTGATTCTTTTGGATAATAACCTGGCATTCAGGGGGAAGATAAATTTGCAGGATTGGGGAGTCACGCAGGCTTCTTGTATCGCCAGATCATATGAAAACGGAATTTGGGTTTTTGATGCCGGGGATTTGCAGCTAAAAAAATTCAATAGAGAAGGTAAACTTTTGCAAAGTAGCGGAAATGCACTCGATTTTGCCGGAAGTGATAAGCTAAACCCGGGTAATTGTTATGAAAATGGAAACAGATTGCTTTTATCAGATAGTTTAAATGGTTTATTTTTATTTGATATTTTTGCAGGTTTCATTAAAAGGATTCCCGTTAAACATCTAAAAAGTGTCCAATTATTGGAAAGAGAGATTGTTTATTTACAAAACGAAAACATCGTAATTTATAACCTTCAAAATTCCAGCAGAAGTTCGATTCCATCGCCGAATTTTACTACTAAAAGTGTTTTTAAATTGAAATCAGACATCTTTATTTTCCAAACTTCCGACAGCATACTCATTACAAACATGGCTAAGTAGTTCTGTTTGATTATCTTTGCGGCTTCAATTTCAACGCATGTTAGATAAGTTAGAGGCAATTTATATTAGATTTAAGCAAGTAGAAGAAACACTTAGTCAGCCGGATGTAGTAGCTGATATGAAGCGTTTTACCCAATTAAACAGGGAGTACAAAAGTTTACAAGGTATTGTAGATAAGTACTTTGAATATAGAAATTTGGTAAGTAATATCAGTGGTGCCCGTGATATTTTAAAAACCGAAAAGGATGATGAAATGCGGGCCATGGCAAAAGAGGAGTTAGATGAATTAGAGCCAAAAGTTGCTCCAATGGAGGAAGAAATTCGTATTTTATTGATTCCTAAAGAGCCTGAGGATTTAAAAAATGCTGTTCTTGAAATCAGAGGTGGTACCGGAGGTGATGAAGCTAGTATTTTTGCAGGTGATCTATACAGAATGTATATGTATTTCTGCGAAAAACGGGGATGGAAAACTGAAGTTGTAGATTTTACTGAAGGGACAGCTGGTGGATACAAAGAGGTAATTATTGAAGTTACGGGTGACGAAGTATATGGTATTTTAAAATACGAAAGTGGTGTTCACCGCGTACAAAGGGTTCCTGAAACTGAAACACAGGGTCGTGTTCATACATCTGCTGCAACTGTGGTTGTATTGCCTGAAGCAGAAGAAGTTGACGTTTATTTAAATCCGGCTGATATCGATATGCAAACAGCCCGTTCCGGTGGTGCTGGTGGTCAGAATGTAAATAAAGTAGAAAGTAAGGTAATGTTAACACATAAACCTTCAGGAATTGTGGTAGTTTGTCAGGTTGAAAGAACTCAAAATGGTAACCGAGAACGTGCCATGCAAATGTTAAGAACCAAATTGTACGAGATTGAACTTCAAAAACACAATGAAGGAATAGCAAGCAGAAGAAAAACCATGGTTTCTTCCGGTGACAGATCTGCAAAAATCAGAACTTATAACTATCCTCAATCAAGGGTAACCGATCATAGAATAAACTATACAAAATACAATTTAACGGATGTAATGAGCGGTGAGATTCAAGATTTCATTGATCAATTACAGGTTGCAGAAAATGCAGAGAAATTAAAAGACGGGTTTGGAGCTTAAGATTAAGCTCCTAATCTGTAGTTGATTACTTTTTGAACTTCGCTATACAATTGGATTGGGTTGAATTTCCTCCAATTAAAGGTATCGAGTTCGCCTCCAAAGATTAAATAGTAATCAAGATTTTCTTTTCTGAATTCCTCTAAGACATGTTCCTGGAAATTCAATGCAACAATCCAGCCTTCTTCATCTTCCACATCCTGAAACCATTCTTCATAATAGCTATCATCGCTGCCATGGAAGTTTAAAACGTTTTCGCCAACTAATATAAACTTACTTATTCCGGCTTGGTTTAAAACTTCAACTACTTCTCTTTTCAGGAACATGATATCATTATTGATGGCATCATTCCATTCACCAATGAGTTCTAAAACAGCGAAATTTTTGATATAATCGGCAAAAATTATTTTTACGTACAGGGTAGGAGAGCCAAATTCATCCCATTGAGGATGAATTACATAATTGTAAACCTGGTTGCTGAATTCAAATTCACTGTATTCTCTTTCATAAAAAGGGGAGTTGGAATCATCTTCACTTCTGTAAATATCTCTCCAGCGGAAAAAGGGCTCTATTTCTTGCATATTTAACTACAAAGATAAGAGTTCAATTTTTTCCTAATGTATGAAAAGCAATGTTTTTAGTAGGCAAATCGTAAAATCTGATCTTGTTTAAGTATAATATTTCCAACAATTTGATCTAATTGGTCATAATAATTAACCTTCAATGGTGAACCATATTCAATCCATTGTTTTAGAATATTGGTAAAATTAGGACTAATTTCTTGAACTACAGTACATCCCATCAGTTTTAAAGCTTTTGCATTACACAATTGTTCATATTGGTTATTCATTGGAATTACAAGTACTTTTTTGTGCAAGTACATGGCTTCGGCAGGACTTTCAAATCCGCCATTTGTAATTAAACCATCACTGCTGCAAAGGCTTTCCACAAATGCATTATTATGTATAGGTTGAATACTTACATTTTTATCATAATAGGCTTTTTTACTATGTTTGCTAAACACATGCCATTCAATATCAGGCACCTGATTTAAATAGTTAGTAATTTTCTCATCACTATATGCAGGTAAATAAACAGTAATATGGCCTTTATTACTAAGACCATTTTTTCTGATTTGAGAACGAATTACAGGGGTATGAATAAAATCGTCGTACTGTTGAAAATGAAAACCTACTTTATCAGTTACCGGCGCATAGTTTCTAAGAATGAAATTTGCCAATTTATTTGGCTTATCTAAACGAGGTGTTTTGTTTGATAGAAAAGAAGCCTGGTGACTTAATCCAAAACAAGGCAATCCTTTCAGATGGCAGGCCCAGGCAGAAATTGGTTCGAAGTCATTAATTACTAAATCATACTTATCTACCGGACATTTTCTAATATCGTTTAAAAATTCAAATGGTCTTAATTTTATAATACTATCGATTAAATCTATACCGCCATTTTTGCCAAATGTAAAACTAAGTCCCTTACGTTTGTATTTTATAATATAGGGAATATCAACATCACTTTGAGTGCCGCTAACAAGCACATCCAAATCGCCATGGTTAAGCAAGTGAGGAATAATTTCCCTAGCTCTGCTTAAATGACCATTTCCTGTTCCTTGTATTGCAAAAAGTATCTTCATTAGGTTATTTTAGAATTGTTTGTAAAAGCTTTTCGGGATTAAAGTTTGAGTTTTCATTAAGTTCATCTTCAATCTGATCAACTAAATCTTCAATAGTATCAATGGTTTCATGGAAATGAATGATTTCCCATTTCTCATTATCGTATTCCAAGGCCGTTAAGTTTTCTATCCAATCGCCACTATTTAAATATATAGTAGACCCTGCGTTGGTTTTAACTTCTCTCATTTGAGGCTGATGAATATGTCCGCATACCACATAATCATATCCTTTTTCAATCGCGATTTCAATAGCAGTTTGTTCAAAATCACTTACAAATTTGATGGCAGATTTTACTCCATTTTTGATGTTTTTTGAGAGTGAAATTTTGCCCTTACCTAAAACTTTGCTCATCCAGTTTACTGCACTATTTAATAAAATAAGGGTATCGTAACCAACAGCACCAAGTTTTGCCAGCCATTTACTGTGTTTCATCGTAATATCAAACACATCACCATGAAAAAACCAGGCCTTTTTACCATCAAGATTGAGAACTAATTTGTTAAGAATTTCAAGTTTCCCCATTTTAAAATCAGTGAATTTTCTTAAAATTTCGTCATGGTTCCCGGTTAAGTAGTAAACCTGAGTGCCATTTGCAAGCATTTTTAAAATTCTTTGTATGATTTTCATATGAGAATCTGGCCAATAGTTCTTGCTAAATTGCCAAACATCTACAATGTCACCATTTAGAATTAAGATTTCTGGGTCAATACTTTTAAGGTATTTGTTTAATTCTTTCGCCCTACATCCATAAGTTCCGAGGTGAACATCAGAAATACAAACAAGGTGTAGTTTTTTCTTTTTCATACACTTAAGATTTCCAAAGCTCTTAAAGTATTATTTCCTTAAAATCAATTTAGTGTGAATAAATCAAGAACATTAAAATTGTAATTAGAAAATGAGGTTTAATTAGTATTTTGTACCACTAATAATATGATACCTAGTTTAAGTTCACATCAGCTAAAAAGAGATATTCCGGCATCACTAGCTGTTTTTGTAGTTGCGGTACCATTGTGTTTGGGAATTGCACACGCTTCAGGGGCACCTCTAATGGCTGGTTTAATTGCAGGATTAATTGGCGGAATTGTTGTAGGATTAATAAGTAATTCTAATTTAAGTGTGAGTGGACCGGCTGCAGGATTAACAGCAATTTCATTAGCAGGAATTCAAAGTTTAGGCTCGTATCAGGCATTTGTTGCTGCGGTTTTATTCGCAGGAATCATTCAATTACTTTTTGGTTATTTAAAACTGGGTTCTTTGTCGAATTATATACCAACTACTGTTATTAAAGGCATGTTAGCTGCCATTGGTTTAATATTGATAATTAAGCAGTTTCCTCATTTAATTGGGTATGATATTGAAGAAATGGGAGTAGAAGAGTTTGATATTAATAAAGCTGATTTGAATGAAACTTACCACGAGAAACCAGAAGGTCACGAAAACACTTTTACCTTATTATTTCATTCATTACGACATGTTAATTTTACTGTTTTATCCATAGGATTATTCTCTTTAAGCTTTCTTTTTTTATGGGAGAAAAAATTGGCTAAAAAACTTAGGCTAGTTCCTGGTACACTTGTAGTGGTTGTTTTGGGAGTGCTCATAAGTTATTTAATCAAATTATCAGGATTAAATATTCAAATGGAATCAGATCATTTTGTAAATGTTCCTGAGATTTTTTCAGCAAGTTCTTCTTCGTATTTTTTTCCTCCTGATTTTAGTAATATTTTTTCTGTAAGCTTTGTAAAAGTTGTATTTACAATTGCAATTGTTGCTTCTATTGAATCTTTATTAAGTATTGAGGCAATTCAAAAAATTGATATTCAC
>JBIPMI010000386.1:0-2740 GCA_044369215.1 Bacteroidia bacterium
TGGTAGCACCTTTTGATTTAGCTAATTCAATTGCAGCTAAAGTATCAGCAGTTTCGCCCGACTGAGAAATTGCAATAACAAAATCATTTTCCCCAATAACCGGGTTTCTGTATCTAAATTCTGATGCGTATTCTACTTCAACAGGGATACGGGCTAAATCTTCAAATAAATATTCTCCAACTAAACCTGCATGCCATGAAGTTCCACAACCTATTATGACAATTCTTTGGATATTTTTGATTTTATCCTCGTATTTATCAATACCAGCCATCGTAATTCTAGCATCTGGAAGGTGAATTCTTCCTCTGAATGAATCCATGATGCTTCTTGGTTGCTCATAGATTTCTTTTAACATGAAATGCTCATATCCGCCTTTTTCAATGTTTTCAAGATTGAACTCAATAGCAGTGATATAAGGAGGTTTGATGGTATTATCAACCGTTTTAATTGTCAATTCACTTCCTTCAATAATGGCAATTTCTCCATCATTTAAATAAACTACATTTCTTGTATATTCTACAATTGGTGTTGCATCAGAAGCAATAAAGTGTTCATTTTCACCAATACCAATTACCATTGGACTACCTTTCTTAGCACCAATTAAATAATTAGGGTCTTTTTTAGAAAGAATTACAATTGCATAAGCACCAACTACTTGAGTAAGAGACATTCTAACAGCCTCTTCAAAAGTTACTGGGTTATTCTTATAAACTTCTTCAATTAAATGAATTAAAACTTCGGTATCTGTTTCACTTTTAAATTCATGGCCTCTTTTCTTTAACATTTCCTTTAAAGCGCCATAATTTTCAATGATTCCGTTATGAATGATAGCAAATTCACCATCACCAGAAAGGTGAGGATGAGCATTGACATCATTTGGAGCACCATGAGTTGCCCATCTGGTATGCCCCATGCCCGTAAAGGCAGAAGTGTCTCTTGAGCCAATCTCGTTTTCTAGGTCAGCAACTTTTCCGGTTTTTTTATAAACCTTCATTTCTTTGCTACTATCAAGTAATGCTACACCCGCGCTATCATAACCGCGGTATTCTAGGCGTTTTAATCCTTTTAAAACTATTGGACAGGCATCTCTGTGCCCGATATAAGCTACTATTCCACACATATAAGAACAAAATTAAAGGATTTGTATTAATAAATTATGCCTCTTCGTAAGTGGCGTCTATGGGTTTGTTAATGGCGGATTCTAGTTTTCTGATTTCTTGAACTAAAATTTCAAAATCCGCAAATGTCATAGCTTGTTGCGCATCAGAAAGTGATTTTTTAGGATCAGGGTGAATTTCAATCATTAAACCATTTGCACCGGCAACTAAACTCGCTAATGAAAGCGGATGAACGAATTTTGCCATCCCGGTTCCATGACTTGGATCTGCAATGATTGGTAGATGACTTAAATCCTGAATCATAGGAATTGCAGCAACATCCATTGTGTTTCTTACCTCTGGGTCAAAGCTTCTGATTCCTCTTTCACAAAGGATAACTTTATCATTTCCTCCGGATAGAATATAATCAGCCGCTAAAAGCCATTCAGATAATCTTGCTGACATTCCTCTTTTTAGCATAATTGGTTTTTCAATTTTCCCTAATTCCGCTAATAAATAGAAATTACTCATATTTCGACTACCAATCTGAATGATATCTGAATATTCCATGATTTGGTCTAATAAACTTAAATCCATTAATTCAGTAACAACATTCAGCTTATATTCATCTGCAGCTTTTCTGAGAATTTTTAATCCATCTAACCCTAAACCCCTGAAGGCATAAGGTGAAGTTCTTGGTTTATAAGCACCTCCACGCATGAATTTTATTCCGTTTTTAGATAAAAATTCAGCAGTTGAATAAATTTGCTCTTCAGTTTCAACACTACAAGGACCAGCAATCAGATTAATAAAATTATTACCAACTGAAGTACCATTTACCAAAAAATGAGTTTCTTTTTTGTATTGTTTTGATGAAAGCTGGTAAGGAGTATCAATTTCTATAACCTTTTCAATGCCATCAATTCCGGATAAAACTGACTTATTCGAAATTTTTGGAGCAACGATAATATTTTGCTTTTCTACATGGCTAAATGCTACTTGATTAATAGTTAATAGCGCTTTTAACTGATGAAGTGTATCAGGTTTAATATTTTGTTGTAATTCAATAATCACTTAATTCTTATTTTACAGAGGTTGTTGTAAGTTTCAGTCTAATTTTCCCTAAGTTCTTACGAGAATCTAAAACCACTCGTGCAGCTGTAAAAGGATTATCGACAGGTACTAATAAATATAACCCGTAATTCACATTTCTGTTTGATTTGTACTCATTTAACAAGTACTGCATATGTCGTGCAATATTAAATCGATATTGCTTGTAACTTGAATTGTAGCCTCCGCCGTAATAAGAAGAGCTTTCAAAGGCCAAATCTTTTATGAAAATATTAGCACCTAAAGAGTCAGAGCCAACAAGTTGCAATTTTGTGGGAAGCGTAAAAGGTGAATTGTCAGTTCCTTCTAAAACACTAAAAACAATTTCTGCTCCATTAATTGCCTTGTTTTGATTGTTTTGAAAAAAGCTGTTTGGAAGTTCAATTCTAATTTTAGTTCCTGCTAATCCCTGAACAAATAGAGAATCTCTATGAAATCCTTTAAATGGTTCCTGAATTAAATTTGATGGTCTGTTTACAAAACTAATTTTATTGGCACTAACTTCATTTCCTGGAATTACACGGAAATCTGCG
>JBIPMI010000387.1:0-2734 GCA_044369215.1 Bacteroidia bacterium
TGATTTATTATGGAAATAACCTAAATACCATCATTCGAAACTCAGATTATTTAAGTGATAAATTAGGACTTCCTTATGGTCAGTTAAGCAAACTTTTTTCTGAATTAACCGGTCAAACTTTAGAAAAGTATATTATCCTCGTAAAAATAGAAAGGGTGAAAGAACTATTGGCTTATAACGAAATGACACTTAGTGAAATTTCTTATCAAATGGGCTATAGCAGCGTTCAATATTTAAGCACACAATTCAAGCAAGTTACAGGCTATAGCGTAAGTGAATACAAGGTCTTACCTATTAAACAACGCACTCCTTTAGATGAGTTACTCAGTAGTAATTAATCTTGTTATAGATATTGTTTCTCATTTATTTTTTTACGAATATCCTGATGTTAACCACCAATAATTTTTTATAAATCCCAAGAATTTTTAAAGAACCATTTTCAAAATTAGTTTGGTATTAAATTACTCTATTTTATGAAATTTAAGACCCCGATAGGTGGTCTTATGTTTATAGAAAAATGTGATCACATTTGTTTTCTATAATCATGTCATCCCTTCAGGATTTTATAGAATTTCCAGAAAAAATATGTTTTTGATTTTTAAGGTTGATTTTGATTTTATCGAGTTATCATCAGAATTAGAGCTTTTGAAGATTCATAAAACAAATTTTAAATTAAGATGCGGATATTCATTTAATATTTGATGTAAAACCATATTTGCTTGATTTTAGAATTTTATAAAAAATAATTTTTCATCTTTCACTTCATAATTTCTTTGTCTTTAATGTTTTCATGGTTTAGATTTGGCATTCAATTCTATTTATTCTATGCAAAGTTTTATCGACGAAATTCAAAAAGGTTATACGTCAAAAGGTGATTCAATTTTTTTAGGTGCAGCCATGTATAATGGAGAAGTTTTAAAAGATGCTTCTATTAAACTTCCAATAAAAACTTTTAATCGTCATGGTTTAATTGCTGGGGCAACCGGAACAGGTAAAACTAAAACCCTTCAAATGATTACGGAAGCATTGAGCAAAGCATCTGTACCAAGTTTAGTAATGGATATCAAAGGTGATTTAAGTGGAATTGCTGCTGCTGGAGAAATCAATGATAAAATAAAGGAAAGAATTGAAGCTACAGGATTTTCATTTCAACCTATAGCATTTCCTGTTGAATTTTATACTTTAGCTAAACAAAACGGAGTAAAACTAAAAGCAACTGTCAGTGAATTTGGACCAATTCTTATCTCAAAAATTCTCGACTTAAACGATACTCAAGCCGGTTTGGTAAGTATGATTTTTAAGTTTTGTGATGATAAAATGTTGCCTCTTTTAGATTTAAAAGATTTCACAAAAGTACTACAATACATTTCAAATGAAGGCAAGGCTGAAATCAGCAAAGATTATGGAAACATCAGTACAACAAGCACCGGTACTATTCTTAGAAAGGTAATTGAACTGCAACAACAAGGAGCGGATAATTTCTTTGGAGAACCCAGTTTTGATGTAGAAGATTTGATGCGCATCAACAATGAAGGCATGGGAATGGTAAATGTTTTAAGGGTTAATGATTTACAAGACAGACCCAAATTATTTGCTAGTTTTATGCTGTGTTTATTGGCTGAACTTTATGCAAAATTACCAGAAGAAGGCGACTTAGACAGACCAAAACTTTGTTTGTTTATTGATGAAGCACATTTGATTTTTAACGAAGCTAGTAATGCCTTATTAGACCAAATAGAAACCATCATTAAACTCATCCGTTCTAAAGGCGTTGGAATTTTCTTTATAACACAAAGTCCTGCAGATATACCTGCAGCTGTATTAGGTCAATTAGGATTAAAAGTACAACATGCATTAAGAGCATTTACTGCTGCAGATAGAAAATCTATTAAGTTGGCAGCTGAAAATTTCCCATTGAGTGATTACTATAAAACAGATGAGATTTTAACGCAATTAGGAATGGGAGAAGCGCTGGTAACCGGATTAAATGAAAAAGGAATTCCAACTCCATTGGCTGCAGTGATGTTAAATCCGCCATGCTCAAGAATGAATGTGCTAACAGATGCCGAATTGAATCAAATTTGCGAAGATTCCGAATTAAGCAAAAAATACAACCGTGAAATTGATGAAAGAAGTGCTTATGAAATTCTTTCAGAAAAATTAAACAGAGCGATTGAAAAAGAAGAAGAAGATACAGAAGAAAATGAAGCAAGTCCTGAAAGAAAAAGCGAACCAAGAGAAAAATCTACTTTAGAAGAAATACTAAGTAGTCCTGTAACTAAACAAGTTGCGAGAACCGCTACACAAGTATTAACCAGAACCTTATTGGGTGCCTTGGGCGTAAGTTCATCAAGCAGAAAAAAGAAAAGCAGTTGGTTTTAATTGATTGATAAATAAGATTAATTTTTAATTTCCAATAAGTTTTAATTCCTTATTATACCTGGGCTGAAGCCAACAGGGCTAATAAGGAATCAGCAGGATTTTTCTTTGATGTAGAATTCTCCATAGACCTGCGGTTTCAACCCGGGGCTATGGAGAATTTGATGAATTATCGATTTATAAAATGATTGAATAAATCTTTTAATGTAAAATTTTTATTCAATTAAATATTCCATGTTTAGATGAATAAAAGCATTTGAGATTGCTAATAATTTCAATTCTTTATTATCCCTGGGCTGAAGCCAACAGGGCTAATAAAGAATCAGCAGGATTTTATTTCCTTATTTTTTTGGGG
>JBIPMI010000101.1:0-9362 GCA_044369215.1 Bacteroidia bacterium
ACTTCAGGAGTAAATTTTCTGGTCCAGCTTGAACCACCATCAGTGGTTTTGTAAATTCTTAAATTACCAACATAAGCAGTATTGAAATCACTAGGTAACATATCTGCTGAATAGTATGGAGAACCATCACCAGTAGGGAAAATAGCTCTGCTCCAGCTTGGACTAGTTGTATAATTAGTTACTTTTCTGATTCCGGATTTTGAAGCCAACCAAGCAATATTTTTATCGCTTGTCATATCAATATCTTTAACCTGAATGGCTTCTACTCCTCTATCCAATTCCTTCATAATTGAACCACCATTTTCAGAGCGAGCAATTCCCTGGTCACTTGTCATGTAAACAGTAAGCGTATCATTTGGATCAACATAAACTACACCATCATTTGGATGCGTTTGTTGACTTACATTTCCAAAAGTTGTCCAGCTTGCACCTTGGTCTGCAGAATAACATTTAGCAAAGTAAGTTCTGTAAGATGTTGCTGTACCACCAAATGCAAATACATTCGAAACTACGCCATCAATTGTCGTAGTAACTTCTGCCCAGGTAGTTTCATTATCAGAATACCTGAATAATTTCATGTAACCTGCAATATTCTGCATACCTCCTAAAAATATTCTTCCTGAAGGACTAATTCCAAAACCTAAAAATGTAGTTACTGAAGGCATGGTACCCAAAGACAATGAACTCATGCTTAGACCACTTGTTAATGCGAAAAACTCCTGACTTGTTTTATAAACTATTGGATTGGTACCTCCAAAAAATAGGTAAACTTTGTTGTTGATTGGATTAACGTCAATAACTGTTGGAGTTCCTGAAGCGCCCATTGTATATGGTGCGTTGATGTTTTCTGTATATACTCCTGAATTACTTACAAGTCCCCAATAAAACTTATTTCCAATCACATACATTAAAACTGAATCTTCTAAATGAACCCAGTTTACACTGCCTGAACGAATGCTTGTTACTGAACTTGCAGTTACAGAAGTTGAATACAATCCATTGTTGTGACTAAAAAATACAGTACCTGAATGTGAGTGAGCCATTACGTTGGTAATTCCATTTCCATAACCCGCTGTAGAATTTAAAGTATTGATTACTCTAAACCTGTTAAAATCAAAATCAGGCCCGGGTGGATTATAAATATCAGAATAAAACATCGAATTGGCACTTTCTGTGACTACAAAAATTCTGCTTGTATCACTTGTTTTTGAATATCCATGGATAGATTTTATAATCCCTCCATAAATATCTTCGACACTTGGTGCAGTTAATTGTGCTTTTGAAATAACTGCCAAAATGACCATCAATAATAGAAGGCTCATTTTTTTGATTTGTTGTTGGATAATAGTTTTCATACGCGGTTTATTAAAATTTGATGGTACAATTTTAATTAACACCTTACCCGGGCTTGTCATTAGAAACAATGATTTTAATAAATCAACAAAATCTAAACAACTAATTTACAAGGCATTAATCATGATTTTCTTTGTCATCATATTTAATGAGTCATTTAATTGTTAAAAAAGGTTCAAAAATTTTCGATTTGAATAAAAAACTGAGTTCAAAACCGAATAAATACTTTTTGTCAGGTATTTTTTTAGCTTGAAACACTTGAAAAATCAGACGATGGCAACGATTTTACTATAATTGGTTGCCTTCTTAAGAAGACTGGTTTGTTTATAAAAATAACTGGTTATTTAATTTCGAAAACGAATATCCGAATGTTTACCTGTGGTAGTTTTTTATAAATGCAGTAGTGTTTTGAGAATTATTTTCAAAATGTAGTTAGGAATTCAATTGCTCTATTTAATAAAAATTAAGACCCCGACAGGTGGTCTCATGTTTATAGAAAAATGATCAAATGAATTCCTCCCCAAACTCAACAACGCGGACCTTTGGTCCGCGTTGTTGAGTTTGGATGTGGTGTTTCTTCGTACTTTATTTTCTATAATCATGTCATCCCTTCAGGATTTTAAGAATCAAACAAAAAAATCCCCCATTCTAAAATTAGAATGAGGGATTTTTATGTATTGAATCCCAGAGTTTCAGCCCGCGTTTATAAGCTATTTAACGATTCCAAAAGCACAGAAATTTTAGCTTCAGCATCGGCTTTTTTCTGACGTTCCTTATCTACAAGTTCCGGTTTGGCATTATTTACAAATTTTTCATTACTCAGTTTTGCATCAACAGATTTCATAAAGCCTTGTAAGTATTCAATTTCGTTTTGAATTTTTTCTTTTTCAGCTTCAACATCAATATTTAATTCTAAATAAACTAAAACCTGATCGGTTGAAACTGGCAGAGAAATCCAATTTTGACCCGATTCAGCTGTTTTATCAAAAATAACTTCAGATACATTTGCCAATTTCTTGATTAAAAACTCATTTGATTGGTAAACAGCCTCATCATTTGCTTTGATGATAATCTTGAATGCCTCTTTTGGACTCAAACCTTTGGCATTTCTCAAATTTCTGATGGCTGTTATGGCATCAAAAGTTTTAGAAAAATCAATGTTCTTTAAGCCTTTTGTTTCAGGATATTTAGCTAAACAAATACTTTCACCTTCTTTTCTGGTTTCTAATCCATGCCAAATTTCTTCAGTAATAAATGGCATAAAAGGATGTAATAAACTCAATAATTGATTAAAATGAGCGATACATTCATTATAAGTGCTTTGATTAATAGGCTGTTGGTAAGCAGGTTTAATCATTTCTAAGTACCATGAACAGAAATCATCCCAGATTAATTTGTACATCGCCATTAAAGCTTCACTTAATTTATAATCTGCAAATTTTCCATCAATTTCACTGACAACTTCATCAAATCTCGAAGCAAACCAAGCTCCACTTTTTTGATTTGATGTGATGATTTCTGCCTCAATATCAGCATCCGGTTTAATTTCCCAACCTTTAACTAAACGATAAGCATTCCATAATTTGTTTCCAAAATTACGTCCTTGTTCAACCTGACTTTCATCAAACAAAATATCATTACCCGCAGGAGAACAAAGTAACATTCCCATACGAACTCCATCAGCACCAAATTGAGCTATTAAATCAAGTGGATCAGGCGAATTACCTAAACTCTTACTCATTTTACGGCGCTGTTTATCACGTACAATTCCAGTATAATAAACATTTTTAAATGGAAGATTTCCTTTCCACTCGTAACCCGACATAATCATTCTGGCAACCCAGAAAAACATAATCTCGGGTGCTGTAACTAAATCATTTGTAGGGAAATAATAATTTATGTCTTTGTTATTGGGATCTTTAAATCCGTCAAAAACCGAAATTGGCCACAACCATGAACTAAACCAGGTATCTAAAACATCTTCATCTTGTTTGATATCACCGGTAAAAGATGAACCGATTTGTGCAAATGCTTCTTCTTTTGTTTTGGCAACTGCTAGTAAGTTTCCTTTTTCATCATACCAAGCAGGAATTCTTTGTCCCCACCACAACTGTCTTGAAATACACCAATCTTTGATGTTTTCAATCCAATGACGATAGGTATTTTTCATGTTAGAAGGATGAAATTTAATTTCATCACTCATCACAGCATCTAAAACCTGAGGATTTTTCTCAAGGAATTTTTTCATATCAACCCACCATTGTAAAGTCAATCGTGGTTCAATTACAGCACCAGTTCTTTCGCTGGTACCAACCTGATTTTTATATTCCTCAATTTTTTCTATAAAACCTGCTTCTTCTAAATCGATGGCAATTTGTTTTCTAACTGCAAATCTATCTTTACCAATATACCTTTCGTCAGATGCCTTTTCGTTTAAAAATCCTTCTTCGGTAAGCGTATCAATTACTTCCAGATTGTATTTTTTACCTAACTCATAATCGTTTTTATCGTGAGCAGGAGTAACTTTTAAACAACCGGTACCAAAATCCATGGCTACATACTCATCAGCTATAATGCTGATTTCACGGTTGATAAAAGGAACTTTCACCTTCATACCAACCAGGTGTTTGTATCTTTCATCCAAAGGATTTACACAAACTGCTGTATCGGCCAAAATGGTTTCAGGACGAGTAGTAGCAATGATTACATAAGGATAGGACCAGATTGGTTGTCCATCAGAAGTTTCACCTTTACCCGAATTTTCTCCAACTAAAGGATATTTAATATAATAAAGTTTAGAATTAACTTCTTTAAAAATTACTTCTTCATCACTTAATGCAGTTTTTCCTTGAGGATCCCAATTTACCATTCTTAATTCTCTGTAAATGAGTCCTTTTTTATGCAAATCGATAAAAACTTCAATAACCGCATCACTCAAACTTTCTTCCATGGTGAAACGTGTTCTGTCCCAATCGCAGCTTGCACCCAGTTTTTTCAATTGCTCCAGGATGATTCCTCCATATTTTTCTTTCCATTCCCAGGCATAAGAAAGGAATTCATCTCTTGATAAATCAGACTTTTTAATTCCGTTTTCTCTTAACATCTGAACCACCTTTGCCTCAGTAGCAATTGAAGCATGGTCGGTACCCGGAACCCAACAAGCATTTTTACCTTGCATACGGGCACGGCGTATTAATACATCTTGAATGGTATTATTTAACATGTGACCCATGTGTAAAACCCCGGTAACATTTGGCGGAGGAATTACAATTGTATAAGGCTCACGTTCATCCGGTTCAGAATGAAATAATTTGTTTTGTAGCCAATAACTATACCATTTATCTTCAAATGATATAGGATTGAATTTACCCGTTTCGGTGGTATTGGTGATTTGATTACTCATAAAACTTGGCGAAAATAATGGTTTCAGGCAAATAGAACTGCCTGTGTTGAAAAAACAAAAACCCCGATTCATATTGCATGAACCGGGGCATTTTGCTTAAGTTATAAAATTTTACCCTCTTCTCTCTTTAACTTTAGCCCTTTTGCCTTTGGCAGCACGTAAGTAGAACAAACGAGCTCTACGCACTTTTCCACGACCGACTAATTCAATTTTATCAATGTTTAAACTGTATAAAGGAAAAATACGTTCAACACCTACGCCATTCGAAATTTTACGAACTGTAAGTGTTTCGTTTAAACCTGAGTTACGACGTTGTAGCACTACACCTTGGTACTGCTGAATACGTTCTTTGTTACCCTCACGGATTTTGTAATGTACATTAACTGTATCTCCTGCTTTGAAAGCTGGGAAATTTTTTCCTTGGGTAAATTCTTGCTCAACAAATTTTATTGCGTCCATGATTCTCTTTTCTTTCTTCCAAAAATTGGGACTGCGAAAATAGGGTTTTCTAATTAAAATCAAAAAGCTGTTTCAAAAAAAAATTAGGCTTACCCACATTATTTGATTTTTTGTATAGATTTTAATGCTATTTCAACAGTTCAGGTCTTCTTTCTTTTGTTCTTTCCAGGCTTTTTTCGTGTCGCCATTCGTCAATTTTAGCTTGATGTCCAGATAATAATACCTCCGGGACCATCCATCCTTTATAATCTGCAGGCCTGGTATAAACAGGTGGCGAAATTAAATCATCCTGAAAAGAATCACTTAAAGCAGAACTTTCATCGCCTAAAACTCCTGGAATTAATCTAACTATTGCATCAACCATCACAGCTGTAGCCAGCTCTCCTCCGGTTAAAACA
This sequence comes from Bacteroidia bacterium, assembly GCA_044369215.1. Taxonomy (GTDB): domain Bacteria; phylum Bacteroidota; class Bacteroidia; order UKL13-3; family UKL13-3; genus CAISCU01. The sequence continues at coordinate 5,614 of JBIPMI010000101.1, forward strand.
AAATTTCCTAGCGATAACTCTCTGGTAACCAAATTCTCTCTAACTCTTTCATCCACTCCTTTATAATGACCACATAAAAAAGCGATATTTTTTTTACCTGATAACTGATTGGCTATTTTTTGGTCGAATAATTCTCCATCTGGACTCAAATAAATAATTTCATCATAAACTCTTTCAGATTTAAGGCTTTCCAAACAATTATCGATTGGTTCAACTGCCATTACCATTCCGGCTCCACCGCCAAAAGGATAATCATCCACCTTTTTGTGTTTGTTGCTTGAAAAATCCCTGATATTGTGCAAAATAATTTCAACTTTCTGCTGTTCGATGGCTCTTTTTAGGATGGATTCACTAAAAGGACCTTGAAAAATTTCGGGAAAGAGGGTTAAAATATCTATTCGCATGAGGCGCAATTTACCAAAAACAAAGAAATATGAAGCATTTCTAAGTTCAGAATCCAAATGATTCTATTATTTTTGATTGTATGAAAAAACTTTTTTTTGTTTTTATAATGATTTGCACCCAGCAATTATTTGCGCAATATTCTTTAAAAAAGGATTTTAACATTCAGCAAATCCTTAAAGAAAATAAAGGAAAACCTATTTTATATAATTCTTTTGGAATGGGAGTTTTGCCTCATCAAGAGTTGATGTTTGGAGGAAATCATATTAGCTTCAGAAAAATTGGTTTTGGTGTTAGCTGGAGAGTTGGTGCAAGAAGCATTATCGAAACCAGAGAAAAAAATTTCAGTACTGTTTTGTTCGAAAACGCTATAAAAAACAAATGGTTTACAGGAGAAGTTTCTACAAATTATGTTTACAATGCCTGCTTTAATTTTGTACTTCCTATCACTAAAAAAATACCGGTTTACTTTGGTGCTGGTGTTACAAGAATCCGACAATTTGATGCTATTCATCCATTAGGCGACCCAAATATCACCGAATGGATTGTTAATGAAAATGAAACCAAATTTGATTTGAATTTAAATGCAGGAGTATTTGTTCCTATTAGCGGCAGGTTTGTATTGAATGTAGGTTACGATCATTTACCTCAAACTGTTTTTGTTGGAATTTGCATTACAGGACCTTACGTTTATGAAGATCTAGATATGTGGTAAGATGATAAAATTACATATATACATCTGCTTGTTCTTTTTGATTTCATGCCAACATGATAAATCAGATACCGAAATATACCAAGAAGCGAATACATATTACGATTCAGGGAATGACTCTTTATGTATTGTAACACTGAATTACTTATTGGATAAAAACCCTCTATATGAAGATGGACTTTATTTAAGGGCATTTTCAAAACATCGTTCCGAGAAATTTGCAGACGCCATTCTAGATTATTCAAGTTATATTTCAATGCATCCATTATATGAGGATGCCTATTATTTTAGAGCAGTTGCTAAGTATCAATTAAAAGATACCGGTGCAATTAGCGATTATAATAAAGTAATTGAACTAAATCCAAATTACGGAGAAGCTTATAATAACAGAGCTATTATTTATCTCGAAAAGAAAGAAAAAGAAAAAGCCTGTAGTGATTTGAAATCTGCGCAGAAACTTGGAATCAGTAATGCAGATTCATTGATAATAAAATATTGTAATTCAAACTAATCTAGCAAACCGTCCGGCAAATCAAGTCCAATTTCCTTGGTTTCATCATCAACCCACTGAATAATAGGTTCAACAGCGGGGATTAATAATTCTTTATTGTTATAGGTAGTTCTGAATAATAACTGCATTGGCATTTCAATTAACTCTTCCACCCTACCAATTTCACCAAGGTTTGCATCAATCAAAAGAAAACCAACTAAATCATCATCTACTTTTTGCTTGCGTTTTGCACCCTTTTTCAAAGGCATCATTAAATGATAGCCAATAAAGTCTGCAGCTTTATCAACTGTATCGATATTCTTCAGTTTAATCAGGTATTCATTTCCTGTGAGGTGACGAAATGATTCCAATAAAAAAGGAACAGGCTTTTCCCGAATCTCGAGAAAAGCCCATTCCTTTAATTTTTCTTTTTGGTTAAGTTGAATTTTCAACTCACCAAAATTACCATGAACTTTCACAACAGAGCCAATAACATCGAAGTCTTTTCTGTTGATAGTTTTCAAGGTCAATAATTATTCTGCAGGAGTTTCAGTTGCTTCAGCAGCAGCTTCTTCAGTTGCAGGAACTTCCTCAGTTACAGGAACTTCTTCAGTTGCAGAAACTTCCTCAACAGCAGGAGCATTTGCAGCAGCAATAGCAGCCTCAGCAGCAGCTAATTTAGTAGCAATTTTCTCTGCACGAGCAGCATTTGCTTTTGCTTCATCAGCAAGTTTAGCAGCAGCTTGATCTTTAGCACTCATGTTAACACGAGATTTGTGTTGTTCAACTTTGTTTGCTTTATCTGAAACCCAAGTTTCAAATTTAGCATCAGCTTGTTCTTGAGTAATTGCTCCTTTAGCAACACCCATTTCTAGGTGATGTTTCAACAAAGCGCCTTTGTAAGATAACAAAGCACGACAAGTGTCGGTTGGTTGAGCACCATTGTTTAACCAATAAACTGCACGATTCACATCCAGGTCGATTGTTGCCGGTTGTGTTTGAGGAAGGTATGAACCAATCTTTTCGATAAACTTACCATCCCTCGGAGCACGTGAATCCGCCACCACTACGTGGTAAAAAGGTGCTTTTGAACGTCCATGACGTTGTAGCCTGATTTTTACTGACATATAATAATAATTTGTTGTTTTAACCCGGGGTCTCCATTTCCACGGGGCTGCAAATTTGGGAAATTCTAATTAAAATTCCAAACTTTCTCAGTATTAGCCTTCAAATATGCCAAATTGAGTAAAATGATGTGTAAAATGTTTGCTTTGAAACTTGATCCACTCAGCTTTATTTAATAAGCCAAAAACCGGGTGATTAAAACCTGCATCAGGGTTTTCATTCCAGAACTTAATGAAGTTATTTATCTCATTATGAAGAGCTAAGCTGGCTTCATCAAGACTAGAGTATTTCAATTCCTGCAAACCTTCTTTTAAAAATGGTGCTGGAAATCCTCTTTTTAAAGGAGCTTCACTCATTAAAAATAACAATTTCGTCTTTTCAACTTTTTCTGCTGGCGTAACTACCTCAACAACAAGTTTTCCCTGTGCAATTTCCAATGGAAGCAACATATGTTCTAACATGTGTTGAGAAGTCATACTTCCCCAAACAGGTATAGTATCAGTTTTAAGTTTTGAAGTATAAGATAATAAATCAAAATCGGGAAAAGATATAAATGCCATAAGATTATGGATTAACTTCAAAAATTACGTAAGTAGAACCTTTGGGTTTCATCCAAATCTGACCATCATTACCCAACATGGCTCCTTTTTTATTCCTGAAAATTTCTGATGGATTTTGATGCAATACCTGTTCTACAAATGTTGGTGCGAAAATTGAATCAAAATGTCTGTAAAATTCAGCTTTAGTTTTATAGTCCCTCAATGGAAACTGAATTCTTGCAGCAATTTTCTCTTTATTTCTGTCCATAACATCCCACTGAAATTGCTCAAAAAAGCGAATAAAGTGTTTAGCGTTTTTGAATCCTGCCGAAGACCAGCTCATAACAATAGTGCTATCTCTAAACATTTGAGATTTATTCTGATACTCATTGGGTAAAGTATAATCAATTACTTCAGCATCTAATCCCGGAATTGAACCTCCGCTATTATCTGATTTATATACATTGTTATTATTTGCAGT
>JBIPMI010000388.1:0-2725 GCA_044369215.1 Bacteroidia bacterium
ACTGTAGGTAGTTGTGCGCAAATTGGAAAGAATGTTCATCTTTCAGGTGGAGTTGGAATTGGTGGTGTATTAGAACCTGTTCAGGCTGCCCCTGTTATTATTGAAGACAATTGTTTTATTGGTTCACGATGTATAGTTGTTGAAGGCGTAAGAGTGGGAGCAGAGGCTGTTTTAGGTGCAGGTGTAACATTAACTATGAGTACCAAAATTATTGATGTAACCAAAGCTGAACCTATTATCTATAATGGCTTTGTTCCACCTCGTTCAGTTGTGATTCCGGGTATGTATGAAAAGAAATTTGCTGCTGGAACTTACCAAGTTCCTTGTGCATTAATCATTGGAGAAAGAAAAGAAAGTACAGATAAAAAGACTTCACTAAACTCTGCTTTAAGAGAATATGATGTAGCTGTTTAAGTCAATTTTATATAAAAAAATGAGGCTGTTTCAAATAATGAGACAGCCTCTTTTTATTTATTCAAGTTCTTTAAATGTAATTTTCGAACCTCTGTAAATTCGATTGGTTCCTTTGATAAAGTCTTTTTCTTCAGCTTCAAAAATATTCATGAATTGCTGCGGATTCCTTTCTGTTAAAGGAAACCAAGTGCTTTGGACTTGAACCATGATTTGATGTCCGGGTAAAAATGCATGGTTGATATCATTCAAAGTGAATTTAATTTTTGTCATTTCACCGGGTATTAATGGTTCCGGTTTTTCAAAACTATTTCTGTATTTGGCTCTGAAAATATCACCTCTGATTAAACTCTGGTAATTAGATACATTTACAATTCTTCCATCGATTGTATCATTAGGCATCTTTGCAGGATTCACGTCTATTATTTTTACAACAAAGTCCATGTCTGTATTGGTAGAACTCACCATTAATTCCACTTCAATTGGACCTAAAATGGTTTTTGCAGCTTCCAATTTTTCTGTTTTATAAACCAATACATCTGGTCTTGTTGAAGCAAATCTCTGGTCAGCAACCATGTATTCTTTTTGCATACCGATATCAGGATTAACCATATATGGAACAGGTTTATTGGGATCGCTGGTATACTCTTCAAAAGTCAGTGATTTGTTTTCAAATGCTCTCAAAACACCATTATTACTCAAATACAAAACAGATTCTTTGGTTTGTTTAGGAGGCCAGGTTTCATAAGATTTCCAAACATTGGTTCCTGTTTCAAATACAGAGGCTTCAGGTAAATTATCAGCTGTTTTATTTCTCAAATGTGCTTCGAAAAATGGAAATTCAATACTATCCTGGTAGTATAAACAAGTATTGGCTTTAAAACTCATATCACCCAAGCCTGATCCTTTTGTTCTGTTCCAACCACCATGTATCCAAGGACCCATTACAATTTTATTATTTGACTTAATGCTGTTTTTTTCAACTGTTTGATATACCTGCAATGCTCCATATAGATTTTCTGCATCAAACCAACCTCCGACAGTTAATACAGCAGGTTTAATATCTTTTAAATGTGGACGAAGATTACGTTTCTGCCAGAATTCATCATAGTTTGGATGCGCTACAATGTCTTTCCAGAATGCTATTTTGCCTTTATATAAACTATCTACAAACTTCATTGATTTTACCTGATTGAGATAAAAATCATAACCATCATTAGTAGGGAAATCATAACCTTTTGTCCATTGTTTGGTTAATTCAGGACGTTCTTTTCCAAATGAAGCAAAGAATCCAAAGAAATGAGGTACAAACAAAACTCCATTGTGGTGAAAATCGTCTCCAGTAAACCAATCAACAATGGGTGCCTGAGGAGAAACCGCTTTTAGTGCCGGATGCGCATTGACCATTCCCGCAGCCGTATAAAATCCGGGGTATGAAATTCCCCATTGCCCAACTCTGCCATTGTTATTTTTGATATTTTTCAAACACCATTCAATACAATCATAAGTATCGGTGCTTTCATCAGTGGCTTTTTTATTCTTCCTGTCTGAAAGCATTGGAGTCATGTTTACAAAATCTCCTTCACTCATGAATTTTCCTCTTACATCCTGAAAAACAAAAATATATCCTGCTTTGGCAAAAGCCTCTGTGGGACGAAGTTTTGAAGGGAACTGGTCTTCACCATAAGGACCAATTGCATAAGGAGTTCTGTTTAGTAAAATAGGGTATTTTTTCGATTGATCCTTTGGCGTATAAATCGCTGTAAAAAGTTTCTTACCATCTCTCATGGTAATATAAACTTCCTGTTTATTGTAAAACTCCTGAATTTTAAAATCCTGAGCGGAAACAAAATTCAAACAGAATAATAAAGCAAAAGTAAAAATTGATTTCATGGATTATTTTTTTGCTAAACTAAACATTAATATGAAATCAAAGGAGATTTAGAGTAACAAAAAACTGCTATTCTTATCAAATTGAACTTTTTATACAATATAATTTTAACATAAATTATTTTAAAAGTAATTAAATTGCGAAATATTTAAAAACAATGAAAAGAATTTTTTTACTTAGTATTTTATCTCTATCCTTCGTTTTTGTTAAAGCTCAATTTGTAGAAAATTTCACTTTTACAACTACTGGTAATGTAGCAAATGACACCCTGACAAACCCCAATTTAGCTGGTGCAATTTGGAAAAGACATAGTGGGTCAAGTGGACCCATTTCTTACAATTCTACAGGATTGGTCTATGCCGGATTTCCAGGAAGCGGAGTTGGAGGAGCTGTTAATTTTCAACATATTGCATCAACTTCTAG
>JBIPMI010000389.1:0-2721 GCA_044369215.1 Bacteroidia bacterium
CATTGTTTGAAAAGATAGATCTCCTTTCAGAAACAATAATGGCGGCACTATTAATAATGACCAGATACATTTTAATGCAAATTTCATACTTGCAATTCATACGCCAATTCACGTGCCAAATAATACAAATGTCTATTTTACAGTTATTTAACCTTTATATAAATTCAAAATTTAATTCATTTTGAGACAAATTCCCATTTTAATCCACCTGTAACAACAAACCTTTCAAATATTCACCTTCGGGATGGTATATATTAATCGGATGGTCTTCCGGTTGAGAAAGCTGTTGCAAAATTCTTACATTTCTTCTTGCATCTGCAGCAGCTCCAAAAACTATTTTACGGAATAAGTCTTTGTCAATATGCTGACTGCAAGAATAAGTAAATATTAAACCACCCGGTTTTACCTTTTGAAACCCAAGTAAATTCAGGTTTTTATAACCTCTGGCAGCATTGTCGACTGCTCTTGCATGTTTAGCAAATGCGGGAGGATCTAAAACTATAATATCATAAAATGATGGTTCAACTACTTTTAAAAATTCAAAAACATCACTTACATAACTCTCGTGTTTACCTTCAAATTTACTGAGTTGAACATTTTGTTCGCATAATTCAATCGCATCTTTTGAACTATCAACCGAATGAACCAGTTCAGCTCCGGATTCCAGTGCATAAACTGAAAATCCACCTGAATAAGAAAATGTATTTAGTACTTTTTTTCCTTTAGAATAAGTTGCTAAAATCCTTCTGTTTTCTCTTTGGTCGATAAAAAATCCGGTTTTTTGACCCGTTTCAACATTGATTTGAAATTTCACTCCATTTTCCAAAACCAAAACCGGCATTGCTTTTGGTTCGCCTACCCATCTTGAAACCTGCTCAACTTGTTCTAATAATTGAGTGTTTTGTTTGGTTTTTAGATAAATATGTTTGAACCCGATTTCGTGTAAGGCTTTAAATATGATTTCTGAAATCAACTCAGTTCCTTTAATTAATAACTGAATAACAACAACATCAGCATATACATCTGCAATAATTCCGGGAAAGAAATCACCTTCTGCATGCAGTAATCTGTAAGTATTGGTTGTTTTCTGATTAATGAATAATTTTCTAAGATTAAAAGCATTTTTAACTTTATCTAACCAATAAGCCTCGTTTATTTCTATTTCATTTGGATTAAATTCAAAAACCCTTGCTGTTATTTGAGAATTTGGCGCAAAAAAGGCATATCCCAGTAATTCATTATGATTTGTAACTATTTGGATGATCTCTCCGTTTTTAGCTTTTGGTAAATCTTTCACTGCTCCTGAAAAAACCCAAGGATGTCTGTTCACCAGAGAACGCTCTCTTCCACTTTTAAGAATTAACTTTTTATATTCACTCATTAAAAACAAAGATATGACAGATGAAGTTTAGATTTGATGAAATAGAAATTTGAATAGGATAAAAACTTGAAGCCTACAAGACAAAATATTTTCAAAGCATGATAAAACTATTATTCTTCAGAATTCCAGCAATTTTAATTTTGATGTTTAGCTTCATCAATTCTTTTGCGCAAAGTTTTGAAATGAAGGGTTTTATTAGGAATTCTGAAGGAAATGCATTGAGTTTTATCAATATTGAAAACCATCAAAATCGATTCAAAACAATCAGTAATAAATTTGGAGCCTTTAAAATAATTGTAAATTTAGGTGACTCAATTGAATTTCACGCCATTGGCTACCAAAGTCTTGGATTTGTTGTGAAAGAAAACAATTCATCAGAAGTATTAAATATCAAAATGATAGAAAAAAACTATCCTTTGAAAACCTACAACTACAAAAGAAACAAAAACGATTCATTGGCTCGTGTTTATGCTGGTCTTATGAAAAAAGACAGTTTACTCAACGATATTACCCGGTATACAAAATTCCCTAAAAAAGCGGTTTTAAGTTTAGAAAACGGCCTAGTTCTTAGAGGCTTAATCACTCAGATTTGGTATAATACAAGCAAAAAAGGAAAGGAAATGGAACGATTAAAACTTTTAAGCCAATTGTATCAGGAGGAAGTAAAAGCCGAAGATAAATTAAGTACCGAATTTATAATTCAGGTTTGTAAAGTTGATATAGAAACAGCAGAAGAAATTAAAAGAAATTGCAAACCTGGAACCAAATTCGTGCTCTTAGCGAATGAATATGATTTGGCTGTTTATGTCATGAATTGTTCAAAAAACCTCAAAAAAGAATAATTTGGGCTAATCAAAGTGGAAGATTTAATTAAAAACATTTATTTGCGGTCAATGAAACGGGTTCAGGCAATTCTCTTCTTTTTATTTTTAAGTATATGCGGAGGAATCGGTGCTCAAACCATTTCAGAAAAAGTATCTTTTATTATCAAAGGATTTGTGATTGGTGCGGACACTAACAATACGATTCCTTTGGCCAATATCCTGAATAAAACTTCTCAAAAAAGGTATATCAGCAATCGACATGGAGCTTTTGGAATTCCTGTAGAACTTAATGATACCTTAAGTTTTAGCGTTATTGGTTATCAGAATTTCGAATTGGTGGTAAAGAAATATGTAGAAAAAAATCATACTGATCCTATTAAAGTTCGATTGAAACAAATCTCTTATAAACTAAAAGAAGTTGATATCAATTATCACCAAAAAAGAAGAGATAGTCTGGCACGAAGAGCGGCAGTCCTATTAAAAACTAGCCCTTTACTTAATAACTACGACCATATT
>JBIPMI010000102.1:0-9313 GCA_044369215.1 Bacteroidia bacterium
TGTTTTAGTCATGGTTTGAAATTTTGAGCAAAATAGGGATTTTAACTAAAAAAATGAGGCTGATTCTTTTTACGAATCAGCCTCAAGTTTATAAGATTTAATAGAATCGGGTTAAATCAATTTTATAATTTTATTCTCCGAAATATTCAACAAAATTATTTTCGGTTTCAACCAGTTTTAAGCTGTGTAATTTGCTGTTTTCCATCAAAGGTTCAAGGATATCCCAAATTGCAGTGATGATATTTTCAATAGATGGCATAGCTCCTTTTAACCAAGGAATATCCTCATTTAAGTTTCTATGGTCTAATGGCTCAGTAATGTTTTCTTTGATAACTTTCTTTAATTTTTTCAAATCCATTACCATACCTGTTTCAGGATTTGCAATTCCTTTGATGGTTACGAATAACTCAAAATTATGTCCATGGTAAAATTTATTGGAACATTTTCCAAAGAATGCTTCGTTCTCCGCCTCTGTCCAGTTGGGATTGTATAACTTATGCGCCGCATTAAATCGTTCCCTTCTGGTTATATATACAATTTTCTGTTTTCCTGACATGCTTTAAAAATCAGGGCGCAAATATAGACTAAAATTATTTTGAATTGCTAAGCCTCGTCAAGTTTTGACATGAATTCTAAGTCTTTTTTAATTTGCTGAATTTTAGTTGCTTAGCTTGTGAGATTCATGTTAATTGACTTATGAGGATAAAAATACATCTTGTTTCCTGATACCAATTGATTTTCTTACTTTCGCAGCCTATGATCGTAGTTACAGGAGCCGAAGGCTTTATTGGTAGTTGTTTAGTAGCCAGGTTAAACCAGGATGGTTTTAATGATTTGGTGCTGGTAGATGATTTTGGAGCTATTGAAAACCGCGAGAGAAATCTTGAAGGTAAAAAGTATACCGCTTTGGTTGAACGCAAAGATTTTTTCGAGTGGCTTAACTTGAATACCATTGAACTAGAATTCGTTTTTCATATTGGCGCCAGAACTGATACTACCGAAAGTGATGAGCAGATTTTTAAAGAATTAAATGTAGATTTTAGTAAACGATTATTTAAAGTTTGTGCCAATGAAGGTATTCCTTTGGTTTATGCATCAAGTGCTGCTACTTATGGTGATGGTGCTTTTGGTTACGATGACAATGAAAATGGCTTGAACCAATTACAACCTTTGAATCCTTATGGACGTTCTAAAAACGAGTTTGATATCTGGGCTTTGGCTCAGGAAAAACAACCTCTTTTTTGGGCAGGATTGAAATTCTTTAATGTATTTGGTCCTAATGAATACCATAAAAAAAGAATGGCCAGTGTGATTTTTCATGCTTTCCATCAAATTCAAACTGAAGGTAAAGTGAAACTTTTTCAGTCTCATCGCCCTGATTATAAAGATGGTGAACAAAAAAGAGATTTTATCTATGTGAAAGATTTATGTGATGTTTGTATTTATTTAATGCACCATCGCAAAAATAGTGGCATCTATAATTTAGGCACCGGTGAAGCCAGAACCTGGAACGATTTGGTAGCTGCAATTTTTACTGCTTTAGGCAAAGAAAAAAATATTGAGTATATTCCAATTCCTGAAGATATAAGAGAGAAGTATCAGTATTTTACGGAAGCTAATATGGATAAACTAAGAAGCATTGGTTACACGAATAAGTTTTTATCTGTTGAAGATGCTGTTCTCGATTATGTGAAAAATTATTTATTGCCCGGAAATTTTGATTAAATCTTGAATGAAAATCGTAAATATCTTTTAGGTTTAATTGCAGGGTTAATTGTTTTACCCCTGTTAATTTTACTTGAAATTCGAATTCTTCAAGATACCAAACAACAAGTTTGGGATGCCTATTATCAAACTTCTGATATTGTTGCGCAAAAGGAAATCAGATTTAATGAAATTGCCAATGATGCTTTAGCCGATTCATTGAATTTAAGAAAGGATTGGACCGACTTAGTCGATATATCGAATTCGGAAAATGCATCCTTGTTTTTGTTTAAAAATGATAGCTTGGTTTTCTGGAGTAGAAATGAATCTGATGCCCAACGTTACTTGCGTGTTTTAGATTCAGGATTACATTTTTTAAATGTTAAAAATGGCTCTTATTTATCGTTTTTTAAAAAAAGCGGAACGCATAAAGCTGTTTTACTTTATTCAATCAAAACCAATTATAATTACCAGAATCAATACATCGAAAATCATTTTAACGATGAATTGTCTTTTTTAGGTTCTGCCTTATTAAGTCCATCTAAATTAAAAGATTTTGAAGATGTAACTGATAGCAAAGGAAAGTACTTGTTCTCCATTCAGATTTTTGGTGCAGGTAAGGTTACTCCTTTTTGGTTGAAGTTACTCATCACCATTTTAATCTTGTTTTGCGCCTGGTGTTTTCACCTCGTCATTCAATATTATGCAGAACGAAAAATGGTATTATCTACCATCGTGTTTTTCGTTTTAACTTTATCTGCAAGGTGGCTTTTTCTTCAATTCAAAATACCTGTTTTTATTTATAGTCTAGAATTATTTAGTCCCGATATTTATGCATCATCCAAGGTAAATCCTTCATTGGGTGATTTTATGAGTTTGGTCTTTATTTTTCTTTGGTATTTTTATCTAATCAGAGATGTAAACTTTGTTAATCCTCAAACAAAAGTTAAACAAATCATACATTTGGCTTTTGTATCCTGGCTTACTATTACTATTTCCGATGGTGCTTTTGATGCCATTAAAAGTTTGGTTTTCGATTCGCAGATTTCTTTTGATATCAACAATATTTATGCCTTAGATAGTTTTACTTTTTTAGGCTTGCTTTTGGCTGTAATGATTTTGTTATTGGCCTACCAGCTTAGTTTACGTTTGTATAAATTACTTATAAAAAAAGGTTTAAGAGTTCCAGAAAAGCTGATTATTATAGTTCTTGTTTTTTATATCTTTCATCCATTTTTAGTTAAGAATTTGTATGAAAGAGGATTGTTTTTTCCACTAGGAAGTTCTGCTTTAATTCTAATTTTTATTCTGTTTAAAGACTTAGTTGTTAAAAGAGTGAATCGTTTGCAACAATACCTTATCATGGTTTTGATTTTGTCGGTTTTTACTTCCTTTTTTATCTACTACTGGAGTTTTAAAAAAGAGCAGGAAAACAGAATTTTATTCGCTGCAAAGTTGACTGCCCAAAATGATATCAATACAGAATTATTCCTTAAAACCGCCGAAAGAAGATTAAGAGAGGATAAGTACTTTAAGGGTTATTTTAACAATCCGATTTCTTTGAATTCTGATTTGGTTAAGCAATTACGTCCTTTATATTTTAATGGCTATTTAAGTAAATACGATGTTACCATTTATGATTTTGATTCAAGCGGAAATCATTACAGAACTAGAAATGCTTATACATACAGGCAGTTAAATTATGCCTGGACAGATTTATCAACTCCAACATTAAATGCGAATTTTAGGTACTTGGGTAATAATTCTTTTGTAAAGGGATATTTAAGCAAATTTCCAATACTCAAATCAGGCCGCTTACAAGGAACAATATTTATACATCTTGAGCCTAAATTAATTCAGGATGAAAATCGTTTTGAAGAATTATTAATTGAAGGTTATAGAAATCAATCAGCAAAAAAGCGCAGCGATTATTCCTATGCCATATACCGTGAGCGACAGTTGATGAGTCAAAGCGGACCTTATGCCTACAGAACTGCCTATACTTTTTTAGAACCTGAAAATGGTCCACATCATTTTGTTGAAGAAGATGGACAGGATCATTTAATTTTAAAAGAAAGTAACAGTCTTGCAATTGTTGTTACGAAACCTGCGGCTCCATGGTACGAGCCTTTTGGTTTGTTCTCTTTGTCATTTACATTTTTTACCCTTGTTTTAATTATTGCCATCAGTGTTTTTGCTTTGCTTAATAATAATTGGATTAATAGGAGTGAGTTCCTTCAAAAGCAGGTAATTTTTCAAACATTAAAATCATTTGTAAATAAGATTTTATTCTTTGATGAAGCAGATTTAAGTTTATTAAGAACAAGAATTCAGCTTGGAATTATATTGATAGTTTTTGTAACACTTGCTTCAACAGCTTATTTCACCATTGATTTGGTAAAGGGTCAGAATGATGCCAAGCAAAGTGAAAAGCTATTAAAGAAAATCAGAAGTGTGGCTGCAGCAATTGAAACAGAAGCTCAATATGGTGAGTTAAAATTACGTCGGCCAGAGGAAATTGGTTCATTCTTAAATCAGATTGCAGATTTTTACGAAACTGAAATCACCTTATACAACCCTCGTGGTGAGGTATTATCATCTACTATCAGAAAACTATATGATGATGCTGTTTTGGCTCCTCTAATAAATTCAGAGGCGTTTTATCACCTCAATTTGTTAAAGGAATCGCAGTATATTCAATCAGAAAGAATTTCCACCTTTTCATATACTGCTTCTTATGTGCCTGTTCACAATAAAAACAGAGAATTAATTGGTTATGTTCAATTACCTTATTTTAATCGTTATGCTGATTTGTATGCTGAAATCTCATCGATTATCGTTGGGTTTATCAATTTATATGCTTTGTTGTTTATGGTGATTGGAATCTTGGCATGGATTTATTCAAGGAATATTTCATTTCCATTGGTGTTGATTCAGCAGCAAATGGCTCAAACAAGCATTGGTAAAAAGAATGAACCTATTCAATGGAGCCGCAGAGATGAAATTGGTGAACTGGTTTTTCAATACAACCAAATGATTGATAAATTGGAAGAAAGTGCACAGAAGTTGGCTAAAAGTGAGAGAGAAGGTGCCTGGCGTGATATTGCGCGTCAGATTGCACATGAAATCAAGAATCCGCTTACTCCAATGAAACTGAGCATCCAGCACCTTGAAAGAGCATGGAATGATCAGAGTCCAAAACTTCCTGAAACATTCAAAAGAGTTACACAAACCCTCATTACTCAAATTGATTCTTTAAGTGAACTGGCAACCGGTTTCAGTAGTTTCGCTAAAATGCCTGCTCCAAATTATGAAGTAATTGATGTGAAGAATTTAATTGAACAGGTTGTATTACTTCAGGAACAATATTTTGAAGGTAAAATTGAAATCAATATACAGGATGAAATTCAACTTGAATTTGATAAAGGTTACTTAAACAGAAGTTTAGTGAACCTGATTAAAAATGCTACTCAGGCAATTCCAGAAGATATTGAAGGTTATATTGTTGTAAGTGCTTTTTATCAGGAAGAGAATGTGGTTATTCAAGTAAAAGACAATGGAGCAGGCATTTCATCTGATCAGGCTGAAAAAATATTTACTCCTTATTTTAGTACTAAAGTAATTGGTATGGGTTTAGGCCTACCTATTGTTAAAAGCATGATTGAAAGTGGAGGAGGAAACATTTTCTTCGAAAGTGAACTAGGAAAAGGAACTTTGTTTACCATTGTTTTGCCAGCCGCTCACAGTGCATGAAAAAAGCCGGATTAGTAATATGGTTTGTTTTTTTTGTTATTCAATCAAATCTGTTTGCACAGTCATGGCAAGCTAAAGTTTCTAAATCTTTATTCATTTCATCAGATAGTTTTTTATTAGATACTTCTGTAATTTTAAAAGGTTCGGTTTTAACAGAAAACTATATTGAAGGAATTGATTTTAGGATAAATTATTTACATAAAGCGTTTATCAATAAACGCATTCCTCAGTTTACTAAAATTAATGTTTCATATTTAGTTACAAACTATAATTTTTCAAAAGTTGCAAAACGCAGAGAGCTCTCTCAAATACAACCTGAGTTAAAAGCAGATAGAAATCCGTTTTCTTTACAAACGATAGAACCTGAATATGCTCTGTTTTTAGGCTCCGATGGATTGCAGAGCAGTGGAAGTATCATGAGAGGATTATCTGTTGGAAACAATACAAACTCAATTGTTAACTCAAATCTGAATCTACAACTAGCAGGTAAAATCAATAATGATATTGATGTTTTGGCTGCTATCAGCGATGACAATAATCCAATTCAACCTGAAGGAAATACTCAGGATTTGCAAGACTTTGATCAGGTGTATGTTCAGTTTTCAAAAAACAAAAATCAGCTTGTTGTGGGTGATTTTTTAATGAATAAACCTGCCAATTCCTATTTCATGAACTACTACAAAAAATCGAGAGGTTTACATGTTGCTAGTGATGTGAAATTGAAAAACGGTATCCTTATACAGAACCAAATTGAGGCTGCAATTTCAAGAGGAAGATTTGTAAGAAATACCTTCAATGGTACAGAAGGAAATCAAGGTCCTTACCGACTTACAGGCAGCAATGGCGAATTGTTTATCATCATTATTTCTGGAACTGAATCGGTTTATTTAGATGGTGAAAAATTAAATAGGGGAGAGCAGAATGATTATGTGGTTGATTACAATACAGGTGAAATCACTTTTATGCCTAAACGTTTAATTTCTTCATTTTCAAGAATAGTTGTAGAGTTTCAGTATTCCGATAGAAATTATGCCAGAACGGTTTTAACAGCGATGTCCTCTGTTCAAAAAAACCAATCAAATTATTATATACAGATCTATTCAGAACAAGACAATAAAAATCAACCATTTCAACAAAGTTTATCTGATAGTA
Organism: Bacteroidia bacterium; assembly: GCA_044369215.1. Lineage (GTDB taxonomy): Bacteria > Bacteroidota > Bacteroidia > UKL13-3 > UKL13-3 > CAISCU01. The sequence continues at coordinate 6,610 of JBIPMI010000102.1, forward strand.
ATAAGGCTTTACTCGCTTCAATTGGTAATGAAACAGATTTGGCTGTAGTAAGCGGTGAGTCAGCCAAAAGAGGCTTTGCTTCAGGTAAGATTTTATACAGAAAAATAGATACTTTAGCTTTCTCTCAAATATTTATTTATTCACCAACTCAAGGAGAAGATTCTAATTATTATGAGGTGAAATTTTCTTATGTAGGTAATTCAAAAGGTAATTATGTACAAAGTGCATCGGCAGCAAACGGACGTGTTTTTAAATGGGTTGAGCCCATCAATGGAATTTCACAAGGCGATTTTGAACCAATCATTAAATTGATTGCACCCAATAAAAGACAAATGCTGAGTGCAGGATACATTTTCGATAACAAAAAAAGTAAGTTTCTTCAACTTGAATTTGCCGGTTCTAATGATGATAAAAACACCTTTTCCAATTTAGGAAATAGTGATAACTTAGGTTTGGCTTTAAGACTAAATGCGAGATTAAATAACCTGGATAAAAATAAATCATATAAAACTGAACATTCGGTTTTTTATGAGTTTACTTCTTTACGCTTTAAGCCAATTGAACGATATAGAAATGTGGAATTTGATAGAATTTGGCAGAGGCAGTTAAACAATCAAACTGCTACTTCAAACCAGTTCTCAGAACAAATTGCCCAATATCGTTTCGACTTAAGTAATAAGTTAAAACAAAAAGTTTATTACCAATTAGGGTTTTATAACAAAGGAGAATCTCTCTTTTCGGGGATTCAACAACAAGCAGGTTTTCAGGTTTCATTGTTCAAGTTTCAATTCATATCTGATGTTGAATTATTGAATGCCAAACAAAATGAAATAAGTAATCAAAAGGGTTTTAATAATGATTTAAAATCAGCTAATGTTGCTGTTTCAAGAAATTTCTCTAAAATATCAAACGGATTTAATTTCAGAACTGAATCATCCTTGTTTAAATCAAATTCGGATTCATTGTATGCCAATAGTTTTAGTTATTTAAAGTTTGGATATTATTTAAAAAGTTTAGATACTTTGCGTTTAAACTGGAATTTAAATATAGATAGAAGAATAGATGAATTACCTGTTAACAAACAAATGATTCGTTCGAGTTCTGCAGATGAAATTAAAGGTACAATTGTTTTTAATGCTAAAAATTCAAATAGATGGCGTTTAGATGTATCCTACAGGAATTTTCAGTTAGAGCAAGCTTCTTCAATCAATCAAAAAAATGAAGAAACTTTTTTAGGAAGAATTGAATATGATTATGGATTTTTTAAAAGGAAAATCATTGCAAACACTTATTTACAAACAGGTTCGGGTTCTGAGTTAAGAAGAGATTTTCAGTATTTGGAAGTTCCTACCGGACAAGGAGTTTATGTTTGGAAGGATTTTAATACTGATGGAATTCAACAATTAAATGAATTTGTTCCAGCAGCATTAGCAGATAAAAATCTGGCAAATTATATCAAGGTTTTTCTTCCTTCAAGTTCTTTAATAGGTACCTTTAGTAATCAGTTTAACCAAACATTAAACATTTCTAGTTTTGCTTTAAATAACCGAAATTCAGGATTGAATGCCTGGTTTAAAAAATTTAGTAACCAAACAGGTTGGCGTTATGAGCAAAAGAAATTGAAGTCGGATTTGGATATTCTTAGTGGCATCATGCCAATTTCACAAAACGATTCAGGTTTAATCAGCATGAATAGTTTGTTAAGAAACACCTTGTTTTTTAACAGAAGTAACCCTGTTTTTGGTTTCGATTATACCTACCAATCATCGCAGGGAAGGGTGCTACAAACCAACGGTATTGAAATAAGAAGTAAGTATGAACATGGTTTAACATTCAGGTGGTCGTTTTCAAGTTCATGGTCTGTTCAAACAGCTTTAAATACAGGGGAAAGAAATTATTATTCAGGCTTTTTTACCGATAATTCCTATGCTTATCTGTTCAATGAAATCAAACCTAAACTTCAATACCAATACCGACAGTTTTTCAGGGCATCATTGAACTATTCATATTTTGATGCAAACAATAATTATGAATCAAATAACGATGCAGCAAAAGTTCAGGAATTGGGAGCAGAATTGCGCTTTTCTATGAGTAAATTAGGAGTGATTCAATTGAAGTACAGTTTTTATCAAATTGATTATTTGGGTAATGCCGGAAGTAATCTTGCTTACGAAATGTTGCAAGGATTAAGTAATGGAAACAACCAAATCTGGAACCTGAACATCCAACAAAGATTAGGTCAAAATCTTCAGATTAATTTCAATTATGATGGCAGAATAAGTGGCTCATCAGATGTTATTCATATAGGTAGAATGGAGGCAAGGTATTTGTTTTAGGAAAGGTTTAGTATGCTAATATTTCCATATTATCATATACGATTATCCGCTTCTTTACCTAAAAATCAGATTATCGAAACTTTATTGCTGATTATTATTCGTTTAATCAAACTAAACTATAAAAATTTATGATACTTAGTTTATGTTTCTTTTAGCAAGTTCTTAGAATCCTGAAGGGATGACATTATTATAGAAAATACAATATGAAGAAACATCCCCCAAAACCAACAACGCGGACCAAAGGTCCGCGTTGTTGGTTTTGGGGGATTTGGATTACAGCATTTTTCTATAAACATGCGACACCCTTCAGGGTCATTAATTTCATTGAATAGAGCAATTTATTTCCTAACTACTTATTGAAAATAATT
>JBIPMI010000103.1:0-9263 GCA_044369215.1 Bacteroidia bacterium
ACATCCACCAGCATCGTAAACCCTTACAAAGTATTTACCTGCCTCTTTGGTTGTAAATGATGTTGCAGTTAAACTCTGATTCAAACTATCTTTAAACCAAATAAATGAACCTGTAGCAGTGGTATTAATAACAGTACTATCGCCATTACATAAAACTGAACCTTTGCTGCTACTAACTACTGGTTTCGCAGGACCTGCATTTACTGTTATGAAATTGGCTTTATAAAGTGAATCTTTTCCAATTGCATTTTTTACAGACAAAGCAACAGAATAAGTACCTGCATCAGTAAATTTAATTATTGGATTTCTTTGGGTTGATTTTAGTACGCCATTTACATACCAAGCCCATTCCGCAACCTGGTTTCTTGATGAATCTAAAAACTGTACATTACTGTTGGCACAAACGCTTGACTGAACCGCTTTAAAACCTGCTATTGGAGCTGAATTTAATGTTCCGGTAATTGAAACATTGTCAATGAACATATTATTTCCACCATATCCAATTTGTTCAAAACGAACACGAACATTAAAATTTCCAACATAAGGAGTAAGGTTATATGAAAAACAACTAGCTCCTACTCCACCGCCACACCAATTAGCTGCAGTTGCCGGAATAAATGGATCTGTTGTTTCAAAAGTTGAATTTGGAGCTGTTGCAAAATTACCAGTGCCATTTTCAGCATAATTTCCTAAACGAGTCCAAGTGTTACCGCAATTGGTTGAAATATATACATTCAATGAATCTGAATTGGTATTATCATAACGAGTATATGCATGCTGAAAAGTCATGGTAGCTGCATTATAACCTCTTAAATCTAAAACAGGAGAAATCAATCTATCATAACTTCCAAAAGTCGGGTTATCATAATTGTTAATACCAACAGCTACATTTCCCGGAGTATTTCCTGCAATATTCCAGAATCTCCAAGTACTATCATTATCGAAATTTTGAACACTCCAAAATTGTCTGCTGCTTGAATTTACTTCAAAAGTTTCATTAAAAGGTAAACCAATCCCTCCAACAGTAATATAATCATTCATGTAAATTGAATCATATCCAATACTACTTTTAATTGCCAATGCAACTGGATAAACTCCAGGTGCACTATAAGTAACACTTGGATTCAATAATGTAGAAAAGGCAGGAACTCCACCTGGGAAATACCAAGTTCTTTGTGCTGCACCAGCGGATTGGTCTTGGAAAGTTATAGAAGTATTCGCACAAACCATTCTGTTTGCAGTTGTAAATGATGCACTTGGTTTTGGTGTTAATCCTGATAATAAAAGTGAATATGGTTGAGAACCACTTAAGGTTCCTTTGTGTGAAATGGTAACAGTGTAGGTTCCTGCAACAGGTGCATTAATTAAAATTTGCTCTACATTATCTACATTGTTATCGCCAGTTGTAGCAGCAGCTGAAGGAGTTGCTTTATTTAATTTCCAAGGAAAGTAAATTGTATTATCACTGTTTCTTTTAACACGAATATCTAAATCATTTACCAACATAATATTTGCTGGATTCAAAGCTGGATTTGGCGATATTCCTGGCTTATCTGTCCAACAAATGGTAGCTCTAATTGGCTTTGTACCATCTGCATAAAAACTTAATGTATATGTACCTGCATTTGCTAAAACCAATTCTGAAATTCTTTGTCCTGATGAATCGTTTATCATTTGCACTGCTTTTGCTGTATTCATTAAACCCCATCCAAAACTATAATCAGGACCCGGATTTGAACCTGCTTCATCTGCTGTATGAATGATTAAACCTTTTAAAGTAGAAGAACGCATAAATTTGCCTCTTACATTGTTATGATGTTGTTGAATCAACAATGCAGAACCACTGGCATTAGGAGTAGCCATTGAAGTTCCATCTTTGGTTGTATAATTTGTATTACTGCTACTACCTGCTGAGTAAACATCAACTCCGTTAGCAACGATATCTGGCTTTATTCTTCCATCATCTGTTGGGCCCCATCCACTAAATGAACTCATTACAACCCCAGATGCACCTGTCCAACCATTTAATATTGGATTCACTGCACCAACTGTCATAACGTTTTTAGCATTAGCCGGACCGCCGCTCATACAATCATAAGGACCAATTTTTCCAGGAGGAGTTCCTGTTCCATTAACCCATTGTCCGTTTGAATTTCTAACCTGCCATGTAAAATTTCCCGAAGGGCCATTACCTCTGTCGTTACCCGCTGCCATAAATGGAAGGTAAAAAGGATAATCAACTAATAATTGATCAAAAACCTCTGAATTATTATCATAAAAACCATATTTCGAATCAAATTCTGTAGATAAACTTTGGTCTCCCCAAAATCTCCATGATGAACCACTAACCCACTGCCAGCCTCCAACTTGTCCGTAAGAATGGTTAGAAACTAACATACCTGCAGCAGCTGCAGCGCCCATTTCTCCATCATCACTATTCCAATCATAACATTTGATAGGAGCTTGATAACTCATACCTCTTGCATTTGCAACAACACCGCCTGCAACCATAGTTCCGGCAACGTGAGTAGCGTGATCGCTGGTAGAAGAAGGATTATCTGATTGAACGGCTCTGCTCTGAAACTCCTGATGAGTTAAAAGTACTGCTCCACCATCCCAAACACCTAGGCGATTGGTCATACCCGAACCAGTTAAACTCAATCCCAATGAGCCACCAGGTTGAACTTTATTGGTTGAAATAGTTTTTGCAGCATCCGTATTATTTAATGTTTGAACATAAATTGGTAAGCCATTTGATAAAAACTTAGCCTCCATAAAATTACCATTAGCAGAAACCATGGTTCTTGGCTGACCTGATTTAGCTAAGGTTTCGTTTAATTCTTTTTGTTCAATTATAAAATTTTCCTGAAGTATCTGAAGTCGCTCTTCTGGCGTTTTTGCCAAAAGTGCATTTCTTTTTTGGGTGATTGGTGCCTGTGCAAATGTTACCAATTGCATTCCCAAAGCCAGTCCTAGGATAGTAATTTTTTTGAAGTTCATATTAGTATGTCTGTAATTGTTTTTCTGATTTAATTTTTCCTAAAAGGGTTGCATCACAGCTTATTTTCTGCTGTCCGTTATATAGTTTTCCTTTGAATATAATTTTATAAAAGCCCTTTTCTAGGCATACAATTCCTATTGAATTGTGGTAGTCGTTTGCCTTGCTAACAAACTTTTTATCCATTAAATTATCTATTACTAGAACAGAGAAATTTGAGGGATTAAGCACCTTACCGCATTTTAACGCTGATTTTGGAATGCCATTAATTTCAAACAAATAACCATTCGATGATTTAAAAGTAATATTCAATTTTCCATTTACAATTTCGAATTTACTTGGAGTATGGTATTTAAAAACACGCGGTGCTGCTTGACGAAATGCTTTAAACTCAACCCACTCGCTTTGAGCAAAAGAAAGTATTGGAGCTAAGAATAAAAGCCCGATTAAGCATCCAAATTTTCTAAATTTTTGAAATTGCACTTTTAGCATAATTATCGCAGCATAATTATCAAAAATAACCTGAATAGTTGAAAAGACAAGAAAGCTTTGTCTTTTAAGGTTTTCTTCATCTCAAATGATGAAATTATGACCAAATAACGATTTAATTTTTTTGAAAAGCATTGAAACTATAAATTGCCCAAAAATCAGATTTTGAAAAAACATATACCTAATGCCATTACATCTGCCAATTTATTTATGGGATGTTTGGCAATTATTGCAGCTTTAGAAAACAATCTTGAAACAGCAGCTTGGCTAATTGTTGGTTCTGCTATTGCCGATTTTTTTGATGGATTTGCCGCACGCTTATTAAAAGTTCATTCAGAAATTGGGAAACAACTTGATTCTCTTGCAGATGTTGTGAGTTTTGGTGTGGCTCCCGGAATGATTTTTTATATGCTGAGTCAGGAACATCTGTATTTTGGAAGCGATTTCCCTCAATTTGTTCCACTAATTCTTACACTTTCATATTTGCCATTTCTTATTCCAGTATTTTCGGCAGTACGACTCGCTAAATTCAATATTGATACGCGTCAGACCGATTCTTTTATTGGCGTACCAACACCCGCAAATGCTCTTTTTATCATTTCTATTCCTTTTGTTTTGCAGAACGGACCAGCTTGGGCTGAAACAATTTTTAGTTCAAGATACTTCATTATTGCTTATCCAATTATCAGTTCTTGGTTATTAGTTGCAGAATTACCTTTGTTTGCACTGAAATTTAAATCATTTGCTTGGAAAGGAAATGAAGTGAGATTCAGCTTCATAGCAATTAGTGTGGCTCTTTTGTTGGTATTTAAATTCTTTGGAATTAGCCTGTCTATTTTGCTTTATGTACTTTTGTCAACTTATTTACATTACACACGTAAGTCATGAAATTTAAAGCAGAAATTGATGTAATGCCCCACGCGGCACTTTTAGACCCTCAAGGTAAAGCAGTTACAGGCTCAATGAGCAATATTGGATTGCCACAAATTCAAAATGTGAGAATCGGAAAACACATCAGCCTTGAAATTGAAGCAGCATCTGAAGAAGAAGCAAAAACTTCTGTTGATGAAGCTTGCAAAAAACTTTTGGCAAACCTAATTATGGAATCTTATACCTTCTCGGTAAAAGCTATTTAATTCCATGAAACCCGGCATTAAGTTATGGCTTGTTCCGGTTTTATACTTCCTTTCAATGAGTTTTGGCTTTGCCCAAGATTTGGTGTATGCCCGAAAAATTGTTAAGGAATTGTGTTCCGATGAATATGCTGGAAGAGGTTATGTGAAATCTGGTGATGCTTTAGCTGCTAATTTCATTCGACTTAAAATGAAAGAGGCAGGTTTAAAACCCGTTGGCACAAGTTATTACCAGGAATTTGGATTTCCGGTTATCACTTTCCCCGAAATTGTTGAACTTAATATTGATGGTGAATACCTTTTTCCTGGGAAAGATTTTTTAGTCAATCCGGGATGCCCTTCAATCAATGGCAATTTTTCTGTTGTAGAAATCGACTCTGCAACACTCGATAACAATACTTTATTCGAAAAACTTAAAAGTAAAAATTTAAGAAATACTTTTCTGATTGTTGATCATGTTAAAGATTTTAAACTTATTCATTCGGAACGAGTTGATTTGATTTTAAAAAACGAAATCAAAGCCAAAGGATTATTGTACAAGGAAAAGGAAGCACTCATGTGGAGTGTGGCCATGGAGTTTGCGCCGTTTCCTATCATCAGCATTAAAAAAGATAGAATTAATCAACTCATTTTAAAACTGAAAATTAGGGTTGAATCTACCTTAACATACCATGCAACACAGAATGTAATTGGAATGATAAAAGGCAAAGAAAAACCTGATAGCTTTTTAGTGGTTACTGCGCATTACGACCATCTAGGTAAAATGGGTGATTTTGCCATATTCCCTGGTGCTAACGACAATGCAAGTGGTGTTGCATTGATGCTTGATTTGGCTAAAACCTTCAGCAAAAAACCACCAAAATATTCAGTACTTTTTATTGCTTTTGCAGGAGAAGAAGCAGGACTTTTAGGCTCATTGTATTATACAGAAAATCCTGTTTTACCCTTATCAAAAATTAAATTTCTACTCAATCTCGATTTAATGGCAACGGGGGATAAAGGATTAACAGCTGTAAATGGAACAGTGCATCCTGAGTTGTTTGATCTATTAAAAACATGCAATAGCATTGGTTCCTATTTACCAGTAATCAATGCAAGAGGTAAAGCTTCAAACAGTGACCATTATTACTTTTCGGAAAAAGGAGTACCATCGATGTTTATTTACTTGATGGGAGATTATCACCAATACCATGATGTAGGTGATACTTATGAAGCAGTAACTTTTAGCAAATACAATGAAGCTTTTTTATTGATGAAAGAGTTTTTGGAAGCGATTGATTAAGAAGGCTTTTGGCTGTTGGCTATTAGCAATTGGCTTAGATTCGGAATGAAAGAACCTTTACTTTTTAACAGAAACTAATTGAATTCTGCCTGTTAAGATGATTGCATTTGTTAAGGTAAATGGTTTCTTTTTTCAGGCTCTATTTGTTTTGATGATCCTTTATATTTTTTGGCTGATTAAATTAGCATTTATTGAATAATTAGAGCTCGATAGTAACCTTATTAATTAACTATGTAGAGTGAAATTCACTTGAGATGTTAATGCTTAAAACATGATTCTTTTATTACTATTTAATAAAGTGCTCTAGAAGCGTAATGCTTATTGGAAAACAATTTTAAGCCAGTTGCCAAGAGCTAGGGGCCAGAAGCAGGCTATGCCTATTTTTTTCTATCAATCACATATTCCACCAGCTCTGCTAAACTTTCTGCTGTTTCGCTATTGGGGAATTGTTTGAGGATATCAAGTGCTTCCTGTTTATAACGTTTCATTGCTTCTCTGGTATAGGTTATGCCATCGTGTTCGTTTACATATTTAATCACTTCATCAACTTTTTGTTTGTTGTTATGGTGATTTTTAATGGTATTGATAATGGAATTTCGAGTGGCCTTATCAGCAGTATTTAATGTATAAATGATTGGTAAAGTAAGTTTCTTTTCCTTGATATCGATTCCGTGTGGTTTACCAATATCATCATCGTTATAATCTAATAAATCATCTTTGATTTGAAACGCAATACCAATTTTTTCTCCGAATAAACGCATCAACTCAACTTGCTCTGGAGTAGCTCCTGCGCTTGCGGCACCAATCGCACAACAAGAAGCAATTAATGATGCAGTTTTTTTTCTGATGATATCGTAATAAACTTCTTCTGATAAGTTGAGGTTTCTAGATTTTTCAATTTGAAGTAATTCCCCTTCACTCATGGCTTCAACTGCCACACTGATTATTTCCAGTAAATGAAAATCTTTATTTTTTACACTTAAAAGCAATCCTTTAGATAGTAAATAATCGCCAACCAAAACGGCAATTTTGTTTTTCCAAAGGGCATTGATGCTAAAAAAACCTCTGCGTTCATCACTGTCATCTACTACATCATCGTGAACCAATGTTGCTGTATGAAGTAATTCTACCATACTAGCAGCGCGATAAGTAGATTCGTTAATATCACCAATTAATTTGGCTGCGTAAAACACAAACATGGGTCTAACTTGTTTGCCCTTTCGCTTTACGATATAAGTCATGATAGTATCCAAAAGTGCAACATTACTCTTCATGGCCTCTCTGAATTTTGATTCAAAAAGGTCTAATTCCTGCTCTATTGGCGCTTTTATGTGGTCTATCTTACTCAAGTGTGCTATGCAAATAAAGGTATTTCAAACTGAATTCTAAAAACATGATATCAATTCATGACAAATTGAATAAATTGAGCTTGATTTACTCGTTAAAAAATGATTGAAACTGCCAATTTTAAACTAAGATTCTGGAACGAAAATGATTTGAATTCATTGGTAAAATATGCCAATAATCCGCTGATAGCCGCTAACTTAACAGATAAATTCCCATATCCATATACCGAGGAAAAAGGAAAAGCGTTTATCGCATTTGCTTCTCAACATGATACTCATCATATTTTTGCAATTGAAATAAATGGTGAAGCCTGCGGAGGAATAGGCATTCATCCTCAAAGTGATATCCAGCGATTAAATGCAGAATTGGGATATTGGCTAGCAGAACCTTTTTGGGGAAGAAGTATCATTTCAAATGCTATTCCATTGGTGGTAGATTTTGCTTTTACAAATCTTCCTATCACCAGAATATTTGCCCGACCATTTGCAAGAAATATTGCATCACAAAAAGTACTTGAAAAAAATGGTTTTGTTTTAGAAGCAAAAATTGAAAAATCGCTCATCAAAAATGGAGTTTTAGAAGATGAATTGATTTATGCGATAAGAAAATCATAAGTCCCAAAACAAATGTGATGGAATAAATAGTTTCAATAGAAAATAATTTTAGTTGATAAAGAATTTAGAACAATCCTAGTTCATCTATACTTCTGAAGAGTATTTGAGAAATTTCACTCGAAAACAATCCATATAATCTAATTTCTTTAACATCTTTTACATCAAGCTTGGTTTCAAAAAAGTTTGTTTTAAGGACTACCTTAAAAATTCTGTTGAAATTTGCATGATTCCATTCTCCTACTTAAATTGATAAAATAATCCAATTATTTAATAAAAATGTTGTCCTTTTGGATAACTTAAATTACCTTTACAAAAAATGAATGAAGTAAAATTCCGAAACATCACATTTTATAAAAACTACTTCTCAAATTTTTTCAAAAATCAAAGACAAAAAACAAAAGATAAAATCTTATGGACCTTTAGACTTATTGAAAACCATAGAATTATACCAAACGAATATTTTGAACACCTGACAGGAACAGATGGATTATATGAGATTAGAGTTAAACAAGGAAGTGACATATTTCGTATATTTTGTTTCTTTGATGAAGGTAAAATAATTGTATTAGCCAATGGTTTTCAGAAGAAAACTCAGAAAACCCCAAAAACAGAAATTGAAAAAGCACTAAAAATTAAAAAAGAGTATGAGCAAGAAAAATAATTTAAAATCACTTGATCAATTTGTTGATGAACAGTACGGCAAAAAAGGAACACCTAAAAGAGATAAATTCGAAAAAGGTTATGAAGAATTTAAGCTTGGATTTCTAATTCAGCAAGCCAGACTCAAGAAAGGACTCACTCAGGAAGAATTAGCAATTAAATGCGGTACGAATAAAGGATATATTTCTAAAATTGAAAACAACATAAAAGAGGTTCGAATTAGTACCTTACAAAAAATCGTTGAAATTGGTCTAGGTGGCCATTTAGAGGTATCAATAAAGCTATAAAATAGATTCTACTAAATGAATGCATAAATCAGAATTAAAACTTAAAGACTGCATTTATATTTGTAATTCAATCTGCAACAATTACAAGCTAACATCTAAACTAGTTTAACCTTCAAATACAATAAAAGGGAAAAACTTTGTTTACCTACAACCCTTTTTTACCTTTAGGTGACTTTCACTACAAGCGCGCTCATTCAACCTAATTTTTACTATTATGAAAATGAAACACATCCTTTGGGTGTTGTTGATGATATTCAGCAGCTCCATCTATGCGCAAAATCCTCAAAAATATTCTGGTGTTCTTTTAGGGGAAGTAATCGATAAAAAGACTAAAAAACCTTTAGATTATGTTAACCTGTCTTTAAAACTACATGGAACAATTATAAGACAGCAATTGAGTGATGATGATGGTTTTTTTACTTTCAAAAACCTTAAACCTGATTCAAATTATTC
>JBIPMI010000104.1:0-9233 GCA_044369215.1 Bacteroidia bacterium
TGGCATAACCATTAAAAATACATCTAACCAGTGACCTAATAAGATAGCACCACCAACAATAAATCCAACTATTCTGCTACGTTTAAAATCTCTTCTCATGAAAATAAAGAAGGGAACAATAAAGTTTAAGAAAATAATAAAGAAGAATAAGAATTTATAACTTCCAAATAATCTTTCAGTATAGTATGTAACCTCTTCTGGAATATTTGCGTACCAAATCAATAAGAACTGAGAAGTAAACATATATGTCCAGAACACTGAGAAAGCAAACATAAATTTACCCAAATCATGCTGGTGTTCATCAGAAGCAATATTTAAATATCCTTTTCCTCTTAGGTAATGAGTAAATAAATACATAATGGTTAATGCACTTACCCAACCTGTAGCAAAGTTGTAAATAGAGAAGATAGTTGAGTACCAATGAGCATCAATACTCATCATTTGGTCCCAAGAAAACATAGAAAAAGTGAAACCGAATACTACTGTGAAACCTGCTGATAAAGCATAAGTCTTTTTGTAATTTTCTAAGCCACCTACTAAATCTTCTTTTCTAGAATACTGACGAAATAAGTGAGCACAGAATATCCAGAAACCCATGAACAATACCATTCTCACATAAAAGAAAGGCACGTTTAAATACCAGCTTTTACTAGCTAAAATTGCATCGAAATTCAAAGATTCAGCGTCCATAATACCATGGTGAGCCCAATGGTAAAGAACAGGTAAAGCTATAATGCTTATTAAAATATATAAAGGTCCACCAACAAGTGAATATTCACTCATGGCTTCAGGGATTCTTCTGATGGCGATATACCAACCTGCATTTGCAATTTGTGAGATAGAAATAAATACTGCTGCACAAATTGAAACGATAAAGAAGAAATAACCATTTACAAGTAAGTTACTTAATAAACGTTTTTGTATTAAGTGGTGCAAATCGTGTTCACCCAATCCTTCAATATGAGGATGGTAAGTGAAATAGCCGATTGCAGCCAGAATTAAACCGACAATCATTAGACCAAAGGCCCATTTTTTATTGCCGTCCGAGATTTGATATTTTTCTTCTCTGATATGTACTTCTGCGTGTTCCATTGTTAAATTCTTTTCTGTTAATCGTTATTTTGAAGCAGTTACATTTGAAGCACTTTTGTAAGGACCACTAACAGTGCGGATGTAATGAACTACTTTCCAGATTTGGTTTGGTGTTAATACTGTTCCGTATGCTCCCATTAAGTTTTTACCATAACGGATTGAATAAAACATTTTACCATCAGGTGTAGTTTTAATTCTATCTGAATCATAGCTTGGAGGAGGAGGGAATTTTCCGGCACTTACAATTGTTCCATCTCCTAATCCTTTGTCGCCATGACAAGGTGTACAGTTGATGTTATACAATGTTTGTCCTTCTGCAATAACTTTTGCAGAGCTGGCAACCGGATTTTTTAATGAAGCTGAAGCTTCATATGATTCGTTGCTTACTGTAAAAGAATAGTTAGCAAAATCTTGCTGACCTCTGGCAACTGTTCCTTTAACCGGTTCTCTCATATTCATTCCATGTGGATTAATGGTATTAGGCTCATCTTCTTTTTGTGAAAGAGGCTCATATCCGAATCCATGGTACATATTAGGAGCATATTCGTAACCCGGGTTGTCACCACCTGCGCTGCAAGCAGTAAATAAAGCCATTACCGAAAATAAGGCAAATGTGCTTAATATAATTCTTGTGTTAGCCATTATTCTTTGGTCCTTTCTCTTACTTCCAATGCGCCATTATCAATTAACAATTGATTTAGTGCCTGGATGTCGGTTTTGTTTTGTTGAACATTTACTGCTATTACAAACAAATCGTCTGTAACTCTAATATCGATGATATCTGCATTTTTACCCCAAAACATTCTATTTACAATAAAGAAACATGATACCATTCCAAATGCAGTAAACAAAATACTTAATTCGAAAGTAATAGGAATGTAGGTTGGGATATGAAGATTTGGTTTTCCCCCAATAATCATTGGCCAATCGAAGTATGAAACATAAACTTGGAAGGTAACTGCTAAAGATAAACCGGTCATAGCAAACAAAAATGCTGCTACAGAAAGTTTTGATCTTTTAATACCCATCAATCTATCAATTCCGTGAATTGCAAAAGGAGAATATACATCTTCTACTGAATAACCACTGTTAAGTAATTTTTTAGTAGCAGCATAAGTTTTATCAGGGTTGTCATAAACACCCAAAATCATTTTTTTAGTTTCCATGAATAGCTCCTTTCTCTGCTGTTTCATGACTGTGATTGTGGTGTGAATCATGGCCATGGTCACCTTCGTGGTGAGTTGGGATGATACTTTTCACTTCAGCCATATTGATAGTTGGTAAAAATTTGCAAAATAGGAAGTATAAGAAGAAGAACAATCCAAATGAACCAATTAGAATACTTACTTCTGTAATTGTAGGTGTATACATTGCCCAAGCTGATGGAAGGAAATCTCTATGCAATGAAGTTACAATAATTACGAAACGCTCGAACCACATACCTATATTTACAATGATTGACATGATAAAGATGAACCAAGGTGTAGTTCTTGCCCATTTAAACCAAAACACTTGAGGAGCAAGTAAGTTACAACTCATCATTGTCCAGTATGCCCACCAGTATGGTCCAAATGCTCTGTTTAAGAAAGCATATTGTTCGTATTCAACGCCTGAATAAGCTGCAACGAAGAACTCCGTGATATAAGCCATACCAACCATTGTTCCTGTTACCATCACCACTTTAGTCATTGCATCTAAATGCGCTTCAGTAATGTAATCTTTGTAATTCATTACTTCACGTGCAATAACCAAAAGTGTAAGTACCATTCCAAATCCTGAGAAAATTGCACCCGCAACGAAATAAGGAGGGAAGATTGTTGTATGCCAACCTGGTACTAACGACGTAGCAAAGTCCATTGATACAATTGAGTGCACTGATAATACAAGTGGTGTTGAAATACCGGCTAAGATTAAGCTGATTACTTCATATCTGTGCCATGTTTTTGCAGAACCATTCCAACCCATTGCGAAAAATCCATACCAGAATTTTCTTGCTTTAGTTACTGCTCTGTCTCTTACTGTTGCGATATCCGGAATTAATCCGATATACCAGAACACTAAAGAAACTGAGAAGTATGTTGAAATTGCAAATACGTCCCAAACCAATGGTGAGTTAAAGTTAACCCATAAAGTACCAAAAGCGTTTGGAAGTGGGATTGGCCAATAAGCTACCCACGGACGTCCCATATGTGATAAAATAAATGAGGCTGCGCAAATTACCGCAAAAATGGTCATAGCTTCTGCCGATCTGTTGATTGACATTCTCCATTTCTGACGGAATAATAAAAGTACTGCGGAAATAAGGGTTCCGGCGTGACCAATACCAACCCAGAATACGAAGTTGGTAATGTCAAATGCCCATCCTACAGTTTTGTTCAATCCCCAAGCACCCAGTCCTACAACTACGGTGTATGTGGTGGCTCCAATCCAAAGGGCAAGGACTAAAGTTGAAAGGCTAAACCCAATCCACCAGCCTTTTGAAGGGGCATTTTCCAGTGGCCTGGTAATATCGCGCGTAACGTCGCGGTATGTTTTGCCACCGGTTACTAATTGATCTCTAATTGGTGATTCGTATGACATGTGCTAATGCAGTTTTCAGATTATGAATGTGACTCTTCTTTTTTGTTTTCATCATGAGGCTTTGTTGCATCATGTTTTTTTGCCGAATGTTTTTCTTCTGCTACCAATGCTTCATCCACATTACGTATTTTAGTTAAATAAGTAACAGATGGTTGTACATTGTACTCATCTAATAAGAAGAAACCACGCTCGTTTTTGAAGTGTTTTGCCACTTCACTTTCCGGATCATGAATATCTCCAAAGATGATTGCATCAGCAGGACAAGTTTGTTGGCAAGCAGTTTTAACATCGCCATCTTTAATGGTTCTGTTTTCTAACTTAGCTTTCAATTTACCTGCTTGAATTCTTTGTACACAGAAAGAACATTTTTCCATTACCCCACGTGAACGAACTGTTACGTCAGGATTGATTACCATTCTTCCTAAATCATTGTTGAAGTTGAAATCAAATTGATCGTTTTCTCTGTATTTGAACCAGTTGAAACGACGAACTTTAAATGGACAGTTATTCGCGCAGTAACGAGTTCCTACACAACGGTTATAAGCCATGTGATTCAATCCTTCGCTGCTATGAACTGTTGCTAATACAGGACAAACTGTTTCACAAGGCGCATGTCCACAATGTTGACACATTAATGGTTGGTGTAAAACACTTACTTCCTGAAAGTCAACTCCCGTTTTAGGGTCATTGTACTCATCTTCTTTAGAAATATTGTTATTTTCTTTATTGCGGAATCTATAGTATCTATCGATACGAATCCAATGCATTTCGCGACGTTTTAATACTTCAGCACGACCTACAACTGGTACGTTATTTTCAGCATTACAAGCTACAACACATGATCCACAACCTGTACATTTTCCTAAATCTACAGCCATTGTCCATTTGTGACCTTTGCTGTCATGCTCATCCCAAAGAGTAATTAAATTACCATTTTCTTTTAAGATGGCATGGTGATCGTGGTTACCGGCTTTGTTATCCTTAATGTATTCACCTAAAGAAGCTTCTTTTATTAATGCACGACCTTCAATTGTATGGTGAGTTTGTGTTTGAGCCAATTCGTAATCACCTACGGCTTTTTCGATAGTGATATCAAAATTGCCATATTGAAGAGAATTGTTGCTGAAAGAAGCAAATGCATAAGCATTTTTACCAACTCCAACTGCTACTTTACCACCAGATGTTCTTCCATAACCTACTGCTACTGCAATAACATTATTTGGTTGACCAGGTTGAACTAGAACAGGGATTGATTCAATTTTACCGTTTTTACCGGTAATAGTAATCATATCACCGTCTTTAACTCCCATTTCGTCAGCAGTTGCTTTGCTGATATTAGCATAGTTATCCCAAGTTACTTTACTGATTGGATCAGGTAATTCCTGTAACCAAGGGTTATTTGCCAGTGAACCATCTAATACTCCAACCTTAGTATAAAGTTTAAGTTCTTTTTTTGTTTTGTTAGTGCTGTAAGCTGAGTAAGCAGTGTTTACAGTTGAAGTTAAATCTGCGTTAAATTTAACAGCAGAAGCTGTTTTTGCAACGTAGAAGAATCCATCATGTAGGCTTTTTACCCAAGCTTCCTCAAAATTACCATTTCCACTTAGGATACCTTTCCAGGTTTCACGCATGAAATCGTAGTATGAAGTGTTATTATCTGCCCAACGTAATAAACTATCTTCAGTTTGACGAGTATTAAATACAGGAGAGATAGTTGGTTGAGTTAATGCAAAATAACCTGCTTTTGGTTCAGCATCATTCCATGATTCCAAGAAATGACCTGCAGGAGCATTGAATTTGCATAAAGCTGAAGTTTCATCAATACTGCTATTGGTTGAAATGCTTAGTTTTGCTTTCTTAATTCCTTCAGATAATTTAGTTGAATTGTAGTAAGAATAAACAGGATTAACATTCCAGAAAATAACTGCATCAACTGAACCTGAGTTCAAATCTATAACCAAATTTTCGAATGCAGCATCATCACTGTAATGTTGATTGCTGTTGTTGTCTAAATCAACTGTAGTGCCAATATTTCCTAACAAGCTATTGATTGCAGCTACCAATAATTGATTATCTAAATTATTAGTTCCACAAACTACCAATGAACTTCCTTTAGCAGCCCATAATTCTTTGGCTGTAAGTTCAATCATATTTAATGGTAATTCAACAGAAGGCATAGAACCTAAAGTTGGAACACCAGCTAAACCAGCGATTTTATTATAAAGGCTGATTAAATAAACACCTTCAGCAGATGGTTTGATTGGGTATCTTACATCGGCATTAGAACCTGTAACAGATAAATGAGATTCGAATTGAATATGACGACTCATTTTTTTGTTCTCAGGATTTCTGTTTGAAGACCATTGCTTGGTGTATTCAACAGGTGAAATCCAGGTTCCTAAGAAATCGGCTCCGAATGAAACGATTACATTAGCTAAATCAAATCTATATCCAGGTATAACGGATTTACCAAAAGCAATTTTATTAGCTTCAGCAATCGAACCTAAAGAGAATGATTCATATTGAATATGTTTTGCAGAAGGATATTTTGCAGCAAATGCACTAATAGCTCTTTTTCCTGATGGGCTATTAACTGTGCTTGAAACTATGCGAATATTTGAAGCAGAAGCCAATGCTTTTTTGATATCAGCATCAACAGCTTCCCAAGTCGCATCATTTCCGGATGCTTTTGGTCCTCTTAATCTTTCATTGTCATATAAGCCTAAAAGTGCACCTTGATCAGCAGCACTTGCAGCACCTTTAAAAATTGGTGATTCTGGATTTCCTTCAATTTTAATTGGTCTACCTTCACGGGTTTTAACTAAGATACTGCAACCTGAAGGGGTTGTAGAAGCGTAGTAGTTAGGAATACCAGGAGTGATATTTTCCGGTTTGATGATATAAGGAATAGCATTTTTAATTGGCGCTTTATTACAAGCAGCCAATGCTACTGCTGAGATACCAAATCCAAAGTATTTTAAGAAATCACGACGGTTTGCATTTAAGCCACCATCTTCTTCTGTAAATACTTCATCCAAAGGAATACCTTCAGCAAACTCATTTTTTTTATGCTGGAGGAATTGGGGATCTCTGTTCAATTCCTCTAAACCTTTCCAGTAACTATTTTTATTTTCCATTGAGCTTTGTTTTCGTTTAGAAATCGCTGTGAGCGAAAATTTAATTGATTAATAGTGACATTTACCGCATTCTAATCCACCATTCTGAGCTACGGTTACCATTTCTTTTCCTTCAACTTTTAAATTAGCATGAAGTTTTTCGTAGTAATCGTTATTAGCCACATCAACTTTTGCTTCTCTGTGGCAATTGATACACCATCCCATTTGTAAACTTCTTTGTTGCGAAACAACAGCCATAGTTTCAATAGGACCATGACAAGCTTGACATTCTACTTTACCAATTTTTACGTGTTGAGCATGATTAAAGTAAGCATGATCAGGTAAGTTGTGAACGCGAACCCATTTAATTGGTTTCTTTTCTTTGCTTGCATCATAAACGCGTTTTTCTGCATCCCAAGCAACTGCATCATAAATTTTTTGGATTTCAGGTGATACTGAACCATTATATTTAGCAGATGCAGTAACATGCATATGACAATTCATACAAGTGCTTGGTGAAGGAATTGAAGCTTGTTTTCCTTTGTCAGCGCCATTATGGCAATATAAACAGTTAATTTTATAAGTGCCGGCATGTAATTCATGAGAATATTTAATTGGTTGTTCAGGAGCATAACCTTTTTGAACTCCAATTTCTTTATTACCGTAATCAAAACCAAGTAATCCAAAAACTACCATGAATACGATTGAAACCAATAATGTTCCAACAACCGGGTGTTTTTTAAATAATTTGTAACGGAAATCAGATTTGTTTTCTTTCCAGCTGATGTTATCAGCTTTTTCTTCAGCAGCTTCTTCAGGGAATTTTTGAGCATGTAACTCTTCAACTACCTTTTTCAAACGATAAAGAATGAAAGCAATCAATAATAAGATTGCAGCCATTACCATTAAGGCGATGAAAGTAGTTTGAGTATAGAATCCGCTTCCGGAATCAGAAGCTGTAGAAGAAGGGGCTGCTACAGATGAACCTGCAATTTGCGGGGCAGCAGCGGGAGCTTCACTTTCTCTTTTAATGTAATCAACAATGCTGGTTAATTCAGCGTCTGTCAAGTTTTCGAATGAAGTCATTACTGACTCATTGTTTTCTTTGTAAATTTGAACGGCTGTAGCATCACCTGCCTTTACCATTGCTTGTGAATTTTTGATCCACTTGAGTAGCCATTTTTCATCACGGCGCTTATGGACATCTTTTAAGGCTGGGCCTACAATTTTTTCACCGATGGCATGGCATGCGGTACAATTAGCTTTGAAGAGCTTTTCTCCTTCAGCCGCATCTGCGAAGGCTGAGTTTAAGGAGAAGATAAAAATTACAACAAATGCAAGTAATTGATGAAGCTTCATTTAAATAATGATTTTCTGTGTTTACTTGTGTTTAGTAAAGGCTTTGTCATATAATGATTATACACGCAGCCTTTTTAGAACACAGCCGCGAATATAATTACATTTATTTATAGCACGAAAGCAGAAATAAAAAAAGACTATTTAGATTTGTTCTAAAAAAAACCAATAGATTATGAGGATGTTATTCGGAAGTTAGAAGTGTAATCCATTAGTAAATGCTAGTAAAATTGTAGGATTTTTAACTCAGAAATCAATGATTAGACCTTTTTTTTGCAATTTGTTCGTTATCGATAGCATTTTGTTAGGCATCACCATTCAAAAACAGGAAAGGCAAATTCATTGAATTTGCCTTTTCTTTTTTATGAAATTAGTTTCTGTTACTGAAGTAGCATTTTTTCTAAATCTGAGCTATCAGGTAAACGCACATCGTTGTCTAAACTTTCATAAATTGAATTTTTACTTTTGAATTCAGGTACAATACTTTTCATTTTAGTAACTATCTTCATCATATCTTGTGATTGATATAAATTAATTAGTTCCTTAGTATTTGATTCAACTTCTGCAAAATCATAAGTTCTTACTTTTCCTATCATAATTTTTGAATGGTGAGTTGGTAAAGTATTTTCTTCATCATTCAATAATTCTTCATAGATTTTTTCACCAGGTCTTAATCCTGTAAACACAATTTGGATATCCTTACCAAGAGTTAAACCTGAAAGCTTAATCATTTTCCTAGCTAAATCAACAATTTTGGTAGATTTACCCATGTCAAAAATGTAGATTTCCCCTCCATTACCCATATTACCTGCTTCAAGAACAAGCTGACAAGCTTCTGGAATTGTCATGAAATACCTTGTAATATCTGGATGTGTAACAGTTATTGGTCCACCATCTTCAATTTGTTTTCTAAATCTTGGTATTACTGAACCACTTGATCCTAATACATTACCAAATCGGGTAGTGATGTATTTTGTTTTAACATTGTTTTTTAAAGCATGGTGGTAAAGTGATTGCACGTAAATTTCTGCAATTCTTTTACTTGCTCCCATCACATTTGTAGGATTTACAGCCTTATCTGTACTTACC
>JBIPMI010000105.1:0-9214 GCA_044369215.1 Bacteroidia bacterium
CTCCATTCGAAAAGAAGCCCCTTGGTGAAGTATTTTTAAACAATGGAAATCAAGAAGTCAATGAACAAAATACTAATCAACTGAAATTCAATCTGTAAAGACGCAACGCTAGTGAAATGGTTTTTAAAAGTAATTTTTTAAACTGAGGTTTTTATTGGTTTTATAAAGAAAGATGGATATACTCTTTTTTCAAGTAGTTTGAACCTTTAAATTCTTGTTTTAAAGATAAAACAAGTTTAATTGGAATTGATTGGTCTCAATGAAATGCCCTAAAAAGGGCCTGCTGAAAATCTTTATTAGAACTTATTATCAATCAATTAGACTTTACTGTAATAATTTAAATGCAAGGTTTTAAGGATGATTGCTTTAAAATCCATGCTACAATTAAAATTCGTTTTCAATTTATCTTAAGACAAAAACAAAGTCATCTTTGTCGTTGCTGCCAAATTGAAGTTTTTATATACATCTTAAACACAAAATGGAAATCAAACAGTTTAATACCGAGGCAATTTTGTTTAGGCCAATATGTTGGATTTTAACAAAACGCATTCGGTATAATTTGCCAGCGTCTAAAATCTGACTTGTTTCTGTCTTTTTCAGCAAGCCCTAATTAAATGAATGAAAACGGTATTTGTCAAAATTTAATGAAGTGGTATGCTGATGAATCAGAAATAAAATTAACCTTTTTAAATCTTTATACGAGGATATTCAATTGATTAATTGATATCAGTAAGTGTTTTTAAAAAAGAAACCAATTCGGATTTCTCTTTAGGTGTTAAATTTAATTCTCTTGTTTCTCCCCTTTTGTTCATTATAGGGTCTAATGTCTCTGATTCCTTTACTCCTGAATTATAAAACTCAACAACCTCTTCCAAATTTTTCAATCGTCCATCGTGCATATATGGAGCTGTTTTATTTATATTCCTTAAGGTTGGTGTAATGAACTTTCCTTTGTCTAAACTTAATCTACTAACGTTTTCTCTTCCTAAGTCAATTCCAGAAAAGTTACTGCTTAAGCCATTGTTATGGAAATGATCATCTGTAAACAATGGTTCTCCATGGCAATGAAAACAATCTCCTTTTTCTGAGAAGAATATGATCATCCCGTTGTATTCTTCTGGACTTAATAATACTTTTCTTTGCCTGTATAAGTCGAATTTTGAATTAGAATTGATGAGGGTTTTCATGTATTGAGTTATAGAATAACATATCATAACCTTTAATGAATCATATGTAATGGAATTTAAATTTTTAAGACCAAATGCTCGTTTAAACATGGATGGATATTGAGAGTGGGAACCTAAGTCTTGAAATAATAATTGTGGATTTGTATTGAAAATATCGGATTCAAAATCACTCATACATACCACATCAAAATCTGTTGCAGCTCCATTCCAAGTAAAGTTTTTTCTAAATGCCAAGTTTTGGTGACTCATCACACTTATATGATGCTGTTCTTTGTCTATAAATATCTCACTCGAAAATGCTTTTTCGCTTTTATGACAGGTGCTACATGATTTTCCATTGGTTGATAAAATGGGATCTGAATATAAGCTTTTTCCTAACTCTATGCCTTCATAGGTTAATGGATTTTTACTCGATAAATAGGGTGTGGGAAATCCTTGTGGAATTGCTAATTGATAGGCAGTAGCGATATGGTTAGCTTCTTTTAAGTTACTGTCTTTTTTACATGCTCCTAAAGTAAGGGAGATGAAACAAAAGAAAACTAATTTAATTCCTGTTTTCAAAAACGGCTTTTCCATTTGATTGTAATTTTTGCATGAGTGAAATGATGCCCATTGAATAATTTCCATCAACTAAAAAATTATACGTTGTTTCTCCATCAAACCATTTGTTTATATTCATATTTAATTCAATTGTATCACTTATGTTTTTATTCAATTGAATTACTTGGTTTATTTTTTGATGTTTGATTAATAATGGATTTGTGCCAAGATGAAGTGCAAATCCTTTCGTTTTATTATCTGAATTGAGATAGTTTCCTTCGAATTTTAAGAAGTGATAACCTCCTCCCATTTCATCAGGCCAATACATGTTGATGTTTTCGTTGGTATTTGAAATCTTACCATGTTCATTGAAATTGCTATTTATACCAATGTTAAAATCAATAGAGGTATATTCATTTGGTTTAATTCCTTCAATTAAAATGGTATTACTTTTATCCTCAAATCCATCTAAATAGAAAACTTGATTCGATTCGTAAAAGCTACTATCTTTTAAATACAACTTAATGCCTGAAATATAATATTGAAGCCGACTAATACTGAATTTATTTCCAGATGCATTTTTATACAAAATTGTGTCTTTTTGTAGTGTAAATTCATTGGCGTTATATTTGATATTTACAATAAGTTTTGAGCTGCTTTCGCTAACATTAGCTACTTCGTTTTTCCTGCAACTCACTAATATCAAAACTAGAATTATTAGTTTGAGTATTGGTTTGAATAAATGCATCAATAAAATTACACTTTGTCTTTTGTATTTATGATGACCTGAGTTTACTTATTTATTGTTTGTGCTCAATAATTATATGCTCAAACTTATTTATGATATAAACCAATTTATTACTTGTTCTAAATCAATTTCACTTCTTCAATAATTGCTGAAAATTGCAGTATGGATAATAGTGAAGAAACCTTACTGGTTGAAGAGATTCGTAAATTAAAAAAAGAGAAAAATGTTGATATTCTTTCTCATTATTATATGCCTGCTTCTTTACAAAAATTTTTTAAAGATGGTGGCATTGCCGATTTTGTTGGAGATTCTTTAGGATTGAGTTTGTTTGCTCAGGAATCAAAGGGAAGGCATATTTTATTTTGTGGAGTTAAGTTTATGGCTGAAACCGCGGTATTAGTGAATCCAACTAAAAAGGTGTTTATGCCTGATACAAATACTGGCTGCTCTTTAGCCGAAAGTATTACTGAAGAAGATTTAATTAAATTAAGAAAAGACAATCTTGGTATTCCTATCATGGGTTATATCAATACGTATGCGTCTACTAAAAAACATTTAGATGTTTGTTGCACTTCTCGAAATGCACTAAAAATTGCCGCAGCTTTGCCTTCAGATAAAATTATTTTCATTCCAGATTTATACATGGGCCAAAATTTGGCAAAAGTTTTAAAAGAAAAACATAACAAAGAATTAATTCTTTGGAAGGGTACTTGTGAAGTACATGAGCAGTTTAAAAATGACATGTTAGTTTGTGATGAGGATAGTGAAATCCTTCTACATTGGGAAGTTCCAGCAGAAACTGTTGATGCTCAATTGGCCGGCAGAAAAGGTATTGTTGGCAGTACCGGCGATATTCTAAAATATGTACAACAAAGTTCTGCAAAGAAGTTTGTATTAGCTTCTGAATGTGATTTGGCTGTTTCACTTCAAGAACAAAACAAGGACAAAGAATTTATTACTCCGTGCATCAAATGTCCTTACATGAAACAAAACTCTCTTTTAAAGGTCCTAGATGCCTTAAAGGCCATTGATACAGATGAAGAGTCAAACTATCTCATTTCTCTTTCTTCTGATACCATTGAAAAAGCAAAAATACCTGTGCTCGAAATGTTGAGTCCTAAATACCTTTAAAAATGAGAAAGCCTCGTGTAGTCTGCATTGGAAACGGACTTGCTGCCATGCAATTGGCTTTGTTTCTTCATGATGATGTTGAACTATTTATTCTTTCTTCTTCAGATAATACTGATTCCAATTCTTATTTGGCAAAAGGAGGAATTGCAGTTCCTTTAAATGAGAAAGATGTAGAACTGCATATTCAAGATACTTTAAATGCAGGTGCAGGTTTATGCGATGAAAAGGCAGTTAGGTTCATCATTTCAAATGCAATTCGTGTGTACAATGATTTGGAAAATAGAGGTGTTCTATTCGATAAATCAATCTCTAAAGAAGGTGGTCATTCCGTTCATAGAATTAGACATATTTCTGATGAAACCGGTCGCTACTTGATTCAATCTTTGCAAAAAGATGTATCCCAAAAATCGAATGTAAAAATCTATAAAAATTGTCATTTATTAGATTTAATTGTTGAAGATGGTGAGTGTAAAGGATTATGGTTTGCCGATACCAATAAACATCGTATCAAATCAATGCGGGCAGATGCTATAGTATTGGCAGCTGGCGGTGGTGCCAATCTTTATAAATATCATACCAATTCATTTTTTGCCAATGCCGAGGCTATTTCAATTGCTTATAGAGCGGGTGCATATGTTAGTGGAATGGAGTTTGTTCAGTTTCATCCTACGAAACTTTATGAAAAGAATATAGGTCACCATTTATTAATAACAGAAGCTTTAAGAGGAGCCGGCGCTGTAATTAGAAATCAAGCAGGTGATGAAATCATGAATGGTGTTCATGAATTAAAAAGTTTAGCTCCAAGAGATATTGTAAGCAAAACCATGTTCAGGCAAATGATGACAGAAAATGCAGATTGCTTGAAATTAGACATATCAAGTGTGAGCAAGTCCCAAATGAAATCTGATTTTCCTTTATTAGATGCTGTTTGCAATTTGGAAGGATTTTATAATAAAATGGAAATCCCCGTTACTCCTGCTGCTCATTATTTTTGTGGTGGAATAGTAACTGGTTTAAATGCTGAAACCAATATTAAAAACCTTTTTGCAATTGGTGAATCGGCTTCTACCGGTTTACATGGTGCAAATAGATTAGCCAGTAATTCTCTATTGGAATTATTTGTGATGGGAGAAAGTTTAGCAAAGTTTCTTAACAATGAATTAGAGACTAAAGCCGAATTGAAAAATATTGTTTTGAGTGTGCAAGCAGATTGGAATCATAGTGAATCCGATGAATTCCTTATTCAAATTAAAGAAATCATGTGGAAAGGATTTGGTATTGTTAGAACACACCAACAAATGATGATTTCATTAAATGGTATTTTGAATTTATTAAATAGGATTGATTGTTTAATTTCTGAAAAAGGAAATTTAATTCACTTGGTCAAGTCGAAAAATATCTGTTTGGCGGCTTTATTGGTTGCCGAAAGTGCATTACAAAGAAGAGAAAGTAGGGGATGCCATTATCGTGAAGATTATCCTGAATCTGCTATTGGAAGACCTTTTACTAGACCTTTTAGAAGTCATTTTAAAGAATATTTTTCTTCAATTCAATTAGAAGAACCCGAATTGGTTAATTCTTTGATATGAGATTTCATCATCACAATGACGAGATAACTCAAGCTTATCATTATCATACTACCAGAATAGTTAAAACTTAAAAACCAAACTTGGGAAGATTCCATCATACTGCTAAATGATTGGTTATGTGGACTCATTTGCCATTTAGACCTGATAATTCCTGAAACAATTAATGATATCCAAAAAATAATAAGTCCAAATTGAGTTATTCCAAAAGCTAAGTTTAACCACCATTCGTGTTTAAGAAATTTTTGTGGGATATATGAAAATGAGGCTGCTAATAAAATCATTGTATTAATGCCAATTGTTGTTCCCATGGCATGAGCAACTGTTATTTGTGTCCCATGTGTATACACGTTGATAGATGGTATAGACATCATTAATGCCAAGATTATATTTAATAGTACCCATATATCTGCTGCCATTAAAAACTTGTAAGGAAAGTAATGGTAGTTTTTCTGGATATCAGTAAGTGAATTCTTCCAATTGTAGATGATTTTCAAAAGAAATACCCATTCTGTCATGCTAACAACATAGCCAATATATCGAACATGTTGTATGCCTGGAAGTGTATAAACATGATGACCCCAATTGAACATCAAATTAAATAAACCAAGGAAATACATGCCAAATGCCAAATTACTTTTCGCTAACTTTTTATCTCCTGAAATTTTCTCCATTAAATAAAAGGATGTTCCGTAGATTAATTGATTCCAAGACCCAACAAAAGAACCATTCGATTTCCATTGAACAGTCATGTCTCTGATGAGATTCTGCCTAAACCAATCTAATGTCCATAAATAGTTTTCACTAAAAGTAAAAAGTAAAAATATGATACCACTCATCCACATCCATTCGTAAACAGGTTTGTTTTTTATGGTTTTAATATTGATGAAATACTGAATAAGGAATAGGATAAAACTAATGGCAATTGGTATAGAGATGAAAGATGGAAATTCCCAATATTCTCTTCCTCCAAAAATACCCAATGCATAACAAATATAGATGCCAATTAGACTTCCAGAAAACAATACAAATTGAGTATAAGCCAAGCTCTTTATTTGTTTGTTGGGATATAGTTCTTGCAGGGCTCCATATATTCCTGCAATGGCAGCAGATAATATCCAAAATATAGCAGAGCTAACATGAAATGGTCTTAGTTTAATAAAGCCTAAATCATCTTTCCAGAATTCAGGAAGGATATACATGTGGGCAGCCATTACTCCAAAGAATAAACAAGCTAATAAACTAAATCCTGCAAAAATAAAGTAGATAGAGCAGATGCTTTGTTGGGTGTGAATTTTATTCATAAATCATCCCACTTTTTGAAATAGAAAAATGTTGGGGATTCGCATTTCCTGTGCTGTCGCAAGCAATAAGAAATCCAACTAATTTTTTCATTTCAAATTCACTCATCTTAAAACCGGGCATTTGTTTAGCTCCATTAACTATAAATGCTTTTATTAAATTTTCATTTTTTCCTGTTCTTGAATATTCATTCGTTAAATCAGGACCTAAATAACCTCCAAGACCATAAATTTGGTGGCATGCTTGGCAATTGTATTTTTGCCAGACCAGTCTTCCTTCTGATAACATTTTTTGATGTTTTATCCCAAATTCTTGTTGCGGAATTGGAGCCAAATACAGATAAAATGAATAAATCAAAAAGGAAAAACTAAGTGATATAAAAATGGAAATAGTTTTCATTATACCATCAAGTCAGATTCTTTTTCTTTGTTTTTTGAAATATTCAATTCATCCAAATAGCTATGTAATGCTTCCTTCCAATGTGGCATTCTATGAAATCCCTTTGAATAAATGTATTTATTATCCAGAACTGAATAGGCTGGACGTGCTACTTTTGAAGGGAAATCGCTTGATTTTGCATCCATTAATTTTACAGACGTATTTGTATAATCAAATATTTCCTTTGCAAATTCATTCCATGAACATGAGCCTTCTGAACTCATATGTATGGTTCCTTGTAAATCTCTTTGTAAGAAATCATCCATCATTTTAGCAATACTCTTGGTCGATGTTGGTGAAACAATTTCGTCTGTAACTACTTTTACTTCTCCTCTTTCTTTTGCTAATTTTAACATCAATTGCACAAAGTTCAATCCGTTTTTTGCTCTACAAGGATACTTGCCATATAAGCCGCTTACTCGAATTATTAAGTGTTTACAGCATGAAGCATTAATCAAGTTTTCTCCTTTTAGTTTTGATAAGCCATAAATATTCAAGGGTTCTGGAGTATCATTTTCTGAATAGGGAGAATTCATTTTTCCATTAAATACATAATCAGAACTAAAATGAATTAGTTTAATAGAAAGATAATTACACATTCTTGCCATAAAAGCAGGTGCTTCAGCATTTATTTTAAAAGCTTTTTTAGAGGCTAGTTCACATGCTTCTACATTGTGAAATGCAGCTGTGTTAATTAAAACTTGAGGCATGTGTTTTAAAATAAGTTCTTTCATCGTGAACAAATCTTCTAAGTCACAATCATCATGTGTCAAAGCAATTACTTCGTAATCATTTGCTATTAATGCTTCGTGTATTTCTCTTCCTAGTTGGCCATTAGAGCCAGTTAACATTATTTTCATTTTCGATGGTTTATTTTGTTTGCATGATTTTTTTGAACACATTGATATTGAAAAATCTATCCTGATTAAAAGGAGTGAATTTTTCTAAATTGTTGTACAAATCTTCTAAAATGCCTCTGCATGTTTCTTTGGCTTCATACCCCAAAATTTCCTTTGCCTTCTCTGTACTAACTTTGTAGTTTCTATAGTCTTGAATTCCTTTGTTATGAATGTTTACTTCATAGCCAAATTTCTCTTTAACAAATACAGCTACTTCTTCAGCAATATCTCCAATTGTGCTGTTAAATGAACTAATATTTACTGTTCCTATTTCCGACCAATCTTCTTTGTTTAATGCCAATAAATAGGCTTCACATAAATCCAATGTGCCTAATATCGGTCTCCAAATTTTATTATTACTCAATTGGATTTCTTTGTCTTCAACAGCATGCCAGAACATAGTATTAATGGCTAAATCTAATCGCATTCTCGGACTGTATCCACTAACTGTTCCTTGTCTAAAACAAACTACTGAAAAGTTCTCATCGGCTAAGGCTAATAAACTTTTTTCACCTTGTAATTTCGAAACTCCATAAGGATAATCACAAATAGTTATATCATCTTCCATGAAGGTTTGATTGTGTGTAAAACCATATACAGAACATGAACTAGCAAACATCATTTTTTTTACGCCTGCTTCTTTTGCCATATAACCAATATAGGCGGGCATGGCAGTATTATAAATGAAGTTATCTTTTGGTGAAAACTCTGCCATGGGGTCGTTCGATAATCCTGCTAAAAATATAATATTATCAAAACCTCTTAAATCATCTGCTTTTAAATCGAAAATATCTTTTTGTGTTAAAGGAATGTTTTCATCGAGATAATTACCAAACCAACATAAGTCAACGGCTTCAACATCCCAATTGTTTTGTTGTAAATATGGACTTAAAAAAGAACCCACAAAACCGCATGCACCTAAGATTAAAACTCTTTTCTTTTCCATTTTATTTAATCAAATTAGAATCCGGTTTTAAAGACCATTCAGCTAAAGTTTGAGCATTTTTGTCTTTATCAGATAAGGTGGGATTTTCAATCGGCCATTTAATTCCTAATGCGGTATCGTTCCATAATATTCCTGATTCAGCATTTTTATTGTACAATCCTGTGCACTTATATTGAATCTCTGCAAACTCACTTAATACACAAAATCCCCTTGCAAAGCCTGCAGGTGCATATACCATTTTTTTATTTGAAGCATTTATTGTTTCACCATACCATTCACCATAAGTAGGAGAGTCTTTTCTAATATCAACGGCCATTAAATAAGCTTCTCCAAAAGTTACTCTCATAAGTTTTGCCATTGCTGGTTCCCATTGAAAATGAAGTCCTCTTAGCACTCCATAAGCACTTCTAGAATGGTTGTCTTGAACAAATTCTTCC
>JBIPMI010000390.1:0-2679 GCA_044369215.1 Bacteroidia bacterium
CCTCTTATTGGCAATCGAAAATGCTGAAACTCGATGAGCTGCACAACAATGGCTATAATGGAAAAGGAATTACCATTGCTGTTTTTGATAATGGATTTTCCAACGTCGATAAAAACGCTGCATTCAACCATATTTTTAAAAATAAACAATTATTAGCTAGTAGAAATTTTGTAAATCCATCATTAGGTGTTTTCAGAACAGGCTCTGATGGTGAACATGGAGCAAGGGTGTTTTCAATAATTGCAGCAATTTATCCTCCTCAAATGATTGGTACTGCTTATGGTGCAAACTTCATTTTAGCTGCCACAGAAGATATGGGCAGAGAAGGCGTTTTAGAAGAATTCAATTGGTTAAATGCGGCCGAATGGGCTGATAGTATTGGAGTTGATATCATTAGCTCTTCATTGGGTTATGCTACCGGATTTACTTATGGCGAAGATTATAAATATGAACAATTAGATGGCAAAACAAGTATTGTAGCTCAAGCTGCGTCTATTGCAGCAAGAAAAGGTATACTTGTTGTAAACAGTGCCGGGAATGAAGGTGATTCAAGATGGAAACACTTTATTTCACCTGCCGATGCAGATAGCATTCTTGCAGTTGGTGCAGTAGATAGGTATGAAAAATACAGCAGTTATAGTTCTCAGGGACCAAGAATAGATGGCTTAATCAGACCTGATATTTCTGCAATGGGAACTCAGGCACTAACTATCATGACAGATGGCAGTTTAAAAACCGGAAATGGAACCTCATTTGCTTGTCCGATGATTAGTGGAATGAGTGCTTGTATCTGGCAAGCCAATGAAAATGCTAAAAATATGGAGCTGATTTCCTCCATAAAAAAACATGGTTCACTAGCTGAATTTCCCAATAATTATGTGGGTTGGGGCATTCCAAATGCAATTAAAACATTGGAAGAAATTTCAGGAAAACAAATTTTAATTCTACCTAAACATCAAAACAGACTGAGTATAATTCCCAATCCGGTTTTTGAAGACTTTAAGGTGGTGTACATGAATTATTATGATTTAAGAACATTTCAATTAAACATTTATTCTTCGGATGGAGCTGTTTTACAAAAAATAGATTTTGGAATGGCAAATGGTTATAATGAATTCAGTTTCAACTCAAAAACACTCGGATTAAAACCTGGATTTTACTATTTAAGGCTCAGTGAACCAAGAGTTGGAATGTTGGAAGAAAAAAAATTATTGGTGATACCCTAAAATTTTCTTTTCTTTGCACTCCCAATCGGTACCGTGGCCGAGAGGCTAGGCTAAGCTCTGCAAAAGCTTCTACAGCAGTTCGAATCTGCTCGGTACCTCAAAAGCTCCTCAAAAGGGAGCTTTTTTATTTTATTGATTTCCTCTGATTCACATAAAATCACTTCTATTAATTCAATTCCTAAAGAATTAAACAAAACCTTAACTTTAACTTTTTATCATTCACATGAGTTTTGAAATCAACCAATTTGAAATCAGGTTAATCATTGCACTTTTTCTAGGAGCAGTTATTGGTCTTGAAAGACAATGGCAACATAAAACAGCAGGTATTAAAACAAACGCTTTGGTGTCATTAGGCTCAGCTTTGTTTGTATTATTGGCCCATGATATAAATGGTGATAGTAGTAGCGAATCTCGAATTATTGCTCAAATAGTTTCTGGCATTGGCTTCCTGGGAGCTGGGGCCATTATGAAAGAAGGACTGAATATTTCAGGTTTAAATACTGCAGCAACCATTTGGTGTGCCGGTGCAATTGGTAGTTTAAGTGGTTTGGGTATGACTTATGAGGCCGTCATAGGTACAATTATTCTTATTATAGCAAACATCTCCTTAAGAAGTATTTCTCACAAACTTGAAAACAAATTGAATCTCGCTTCTTTCCATTATAAAATTGAGATTGAAACCAATGATTCTTTACTTTTTAATTCTGAAGAATTGATTAAAACTCAGCCAGAAAATTTATTCATTTCCTCCAGCGAAACTCAATTTTTAAGTAACGGAAATAAAATCTTTACAATTGAAATGAAAGCCATCAAACAAATTGAAAATGGCATTGAAAAGCTTTTAGAACCCATAAAAAATAAGGATGGAGTGATAAAAGTAAAATGGAGTATCAGCCAATCTAAAATTTAAAACTGGAGAAAAGTTTTTGTCGGAACTCAATTTTTCTATTTTCGCAGTATGAGTAAGGAAATCAAACCCTGGATGGGGAGAACCGAATTATTACTTGGAGAAGAAAAACTCCTGAAATTAGTTAATTCAAATGTATTGGTTGTTGGTTTAGGTGGTGTGGGTGGTATTGCTGCAGAAATGATTGCACGAAGTGGTGTTGGAAAAATGACCATTGTAGATGCCGATACTGTTGATCCAACAAATAGAAACCGTCAAATACCTGCTTTAAAAAGTACTGAGCATAAAATCAAAGCTGATGTTTTGGCTGAAAGACTTTTAGATATCAATCCGGAATTAGACTTAACAGTAATTCCTGAGTACTTTAGAGACCAATTAACGCATGATGTTTTAGACAATGGCAATTTTGATTATGCATTGGATTGTATTGATACATTATCGCCAAAAGTATATTTCATAAAAGCTTGTATTGACAGAAAAATTCCGATTGTTAGCAGCATGGGAGCTGGTTCAAAAGTTGACCCAACAAGAGTTAGAGTGGCAGAT
>JBIPMI010000106.1:0-9182 GCA_044369215.1 Bacteroidia bacterium
ATGAATTGGTAGGAGGATTATACGGTGTAGGATTGGGTAAAGTTTTCTTTGGTGAAAGCATGTTTAGTTTGATGAGTAATGCCAGCAAAGCAGCTTTAATTTTCTTGTGTTTACACGCCATGCAAGAAGGCATTGAGTTAATTGATTGTCAACAAAGCACCTCTCATTTACAAAGTATGGGAGCAAGAGAAATTAGTAGAGATACCTTTTTGGAATTGCTGGATGAATTGATTGAGGAGTAAATCCACTCTAATCAAAATTCTTCAACTCATTTACCCTATTAGCATCTAATCTAATAAAGATAAACAGCAAGATGGTAAAGCTTAAAAGTGCTGAGCCTCCATAACTAAAAAAGGGCAAAGGAATTCCAATTACAGGCATCAGTCCCAAGGTCATTCCTACATTAATCAGAAAGTGAAAGAATAAAATACTCACTACGCTATAACCGTAAATCCGGTTGAATTTTTGTCGTTGTCGTTCTGCCATTACTAGCAATCGCCAGAGCATTACCATGTATAAAATAACGAAGATAGATGAGCCTAAAAAGCCATATTCTTCTCCAATGGTACAAAAGATAAAATCTGTACTTTGTTCAGGTACAAATCTGAATTTATTTTGTGTTCCTTGTAAAAATCCTTTTCCCCAAAATCCACCCGAACCAATAGCAATTTTAGATTGTTGCACATTGTATCCAGCTCCTTTAATATCAACCTCTTTACCTAATAAAACATTAATACGAGTTCTTTGGTGATTTTGAAGGATGTTTTGAAATGCATAATCAATACTACCCACCAAAAATGAAGATACTACAACAACTCCAATTGTTAGGAAAATCAGGGCTTTGGTTCTTCTTACCAAAAGCAGAAAAATTCCGGCTAAAACTACCAAACCAATGATTATGTATAAAGGTTTGATTAATAAAGCCAGCACGCCTAATACTGCCAGCATAAATCCTGCAAATAAAATCCAGCCGGGTAATCCTTCTCTGTATAATACAAATACAAAAGAGAAAAATACCAAAGTTGAACCCGTTTCATTTTGCAAAAGAATAATGACCATTGGTGCCAAAATGATGGCAATTGAAATGTATTGGTCTAGTCGATTTTTTGCGAAATCTTTGTTATAGCCACTTAAGTATTTGGCTATTGCAAGTGCTGTTCCAAATTTGGCAAATTCTGCAGGCTGCATTCTAAATCCGCCAATTTCAATCCATGATGATGAGCCTTTTACTGTTGTACCAGCCACCAAAACCAGTAACAACATAAAAATGGTTATACCATAAATAGGATAGGCAAAGGCAAAAAAGAATTTTTCATCAATCAATAAAATCAGCATACCAATAAAAACTGAAATGCCAATCCAAATTAATTGTTTGCCATAATTCTGACTGGTATCCCAAATATGTGGATTGGTTTCTTTATAAACCGAAGCATATACACTCAGCAATCCTATTGTTATAAACAGGAAGTAAAGCAGGAGGGTAATCCAATCTATACTACTTGGTTTGGGTTGCTGCGGTGTCATTTCTGTGGTTTAAATTTCCTTTCAACATATTTTCCTTCAAATGCGGACGTGTATTGTGTTTTCCGGTTAAATACTGCTCAATCATTAATGAAGCAATTGGAGCTGCCCATGTGGCACCAAAACCGGCATTTTCAACTACAACAGCAATAGCAATTTTAGGATTATCAACTGGTGCAAACGCAAAGAAAACCGAGTGGTCTTTTCCATGTGGATTTTGTGCCGTACCCGTTTTTCCTGCCATAGAAATTCCAGGAATTCGAGCAATATAAGCTGTTCCTCTCTCTACCACATCTTGCATACCTTCAATTACAATAGGGAAATAACTTGTATCAATTGTAGTCCAATTCTTTTTGTTAAATTGAGGATTAGGATTTGTTTTTCCTCCAATTTTTTTCACAATATGAGGCGTAATATAATAACCTCTATTGGCTACAGTTGCGGTTGCATTGGCCATTTGAATCGGAGTAATTCCCAATTCACCTTGTCCAATTCCTAATGAAATAGTAGTTGTTGCCTGCCAGCGATACCTTCCATAAATTTTGTCATAGTAAGTAGCTGGTGGTAAAAAACCATTTCCTTCACCATATAAATCAACACCTAATTTTTTACCTAATCCAAAACTTGAAATATGTTTATGAAAACTATTATAAGCATCTTCTGCATGAGGATAC
The DNA here is from genome assembly GCA_044369215.1 of Bacteroidia bacterium. Classification (GTDB taxonomy): domain Bacteria; phylum Bacteroidota; class Bacteroidia; order UKL13-3; family UKL13-3; genus CAISCU01. Next base: position 2,196 of record JBIPMI010000106.1, read on the forward strand.
CTTGGGTTATTAACGATACTTCGGTAAACCTGACAAAAATATGCATTACAACTTACCGCAATAGCAGGTCTGAGTGGGAGCGGAGAACCATGTGGGTGACATCCAACAAACATATAACCATGGTGACAACCATAAGTAGTTGCAGGATTTAGAACCTTTTCTTGTTGACCGGTTAAAGCCATCAAGATTTTAAAAATTGAACCCGGAGGATAAGGAGCAGATAAAGGTCTGTTAAAAAGAGGTTTCATTGGATCTCTCAATAATTCCATGTATTTGTTACCTCTATCTCTTCCAATAAGTAAGTTTGGGTTGTAAGCAGGACTACTAACCAATGATAAAATTTCACCAGTTTGAGGTTCAATTGCCACAATACTTCCGGTTTTATTCAGCATCAACAATTCTCCCAATTCCTGAAGTTTATAATCGATACTTAGGTTGATATTTTGACCGGCAACAGCAGCTGTATCAAATTCTCCATTTTTGTATCGGCCTTGCGAACGACTTTTGCTATCAACCAAAACATAACGTGTACCTTTTTTACCGCCAAGTTCTTTTTCATAAGTACGTTCAACACCGCTAATACCAATGAAATCACCCATTCGGTAATAACCTTCACTTTTTTCGATATCTCTGTCGGTAACCTCACCAATGTATCCCATCACGTGAGCAGCGTTGTTATGCTGGTATTTTCTATCGGTTCTTACTTCAACAAAAAAGCCCTGGAAATCATATAATTTTTCCTGGAAAGCCGCATAGGTTGGAATTGTAATTTGTCTTTCAAAAACAGCAGGTTTCCAAGGAGCATAACCTTTCTGTTTTTTCATTTTATCGAACTTTTTTATAAAGTCTTCTTTGGTGATTCCAAGTACTTCACAAAAAGCCAAAGTATCTAGATTTTTGATTTGTTCGGGCATTACCGACAAGTCATAAATGGCATCATTATAAACCAGCAATTCTCCATTTCTATCGTAAATTAATCCTCTGGCAGGATAGATAGTTTGTTCCTGAAGTACATTGTTTTGTGCACTAAGGAAATAACTATCATCAATAATTTGCAGATAGAACAAGCGGCATAAATAAATAAATGCCACAGTAATAAAAATAATAAGAAGGGTTCTTTGTCTGAAGGTTTTATCCATTTCTCTTTCCCTGCGCTACCTTGTAAAATAAAATTTGCCCTAAACCAATCAATAAAACGCTAAAAAGTGTGCTACCTAAAACCCTTAGAAATGTTCTGAAAAATTCACTTAAACCATAAACTTCAAAATAGAATAAAAGTAAATGGTGAACAAAAATAAGGATGAAGGTATACAACATGAACCAAACCGGTCCTTTTTTAGATAAAGTTGGAGCTAAACGAACTTCAAAATCTTCTTTATTAGCGGCAAATTTTAAGTAAAAAATCCTGAGGTAACCCATAAAAGTGGTAGCAGCCATGTGTAAACCGGGAGTGCTGCTAAAAGTATCCATTACCATTCCGGTTAGGAAAGAAAGAATTACAATTTGCCAGGGTTTAATTGAAACAGGAAGTGTAAGAATGAACAGTGGATAGATATAGGGATTGATATAGGTATTCAGCTCGATATTATTGATTACAAGTAATTGTAATAATATCAAGAAAATGAATCTTAGGACAGAATTTAAAATATCAATTATCAACTTTTAAGTTATTTTCTAATGTTTTTTGTTCTTCTTTTAAAATGTTACTTATGACATAAACACTTTTCAAAGTACTAAAATCGGTATAAAGTTCAATTTTCAAATTATGAAAATTATCTCCGGCTTCAAGATTTTGCTCACTAATAAAACCAATAGGAATACCTACCGGAAATAATGTTGAATAGTTATTGGTTACTACTTCATCACCAACTTTTATAGGAACATGTTTATTTACATGCAAAAGTGATGAAAATTTCGGATCATCTCCATTCCATTCTAATGAACCAAAAGCATTATTTTTTTTCAGCATAGCTGAAATTTTTGTATTAGAATTTAAAGCAGAGCGAATGGTTGCAAAATTTTCCGAAACACTGGTAACAATTCCAACAACACCATTCGAGCTTATTACGCCCATATCGGGTTTGATACCATGAACTCTTCCTTTGTCAATGGTAATATAATTATTTCTTTTGGTGATGGAGTTGTTTACCACATTTGCAGCAATGTATGAATATTGTTGTTTGTAAATCGTATCAACAATAGAACTTAACGTAAAACCGCTTTGGTAATAAGCATTTAATTGTTGTGCTCTTAAACGCGCATTTTCATTCATTAAGCTATCATTTATTCTTCTTAAGCTAAAGTAGTTTGTAGTATTGTTTACAGATTCATAAAAACCTGAAGCAATACCACCGGTATAGTTTAAAAAACTAGCTCTTTGGTAGTTGTTGTATTGGTATAAAATCACCAGCGACAACATCTCTAATGCAAAAAAGAGAATGAAGGTATAATATTTATATAAAAAGAAAATCAGGTTCCTCATGCTCGCTCAGGGGAGAATCAGGTCATCAAGAATTTATGATTCTTTAAATTTTTCAAAGCCATACCGGTACCTCTTACAACGGCACGAAGTGGATCTTCAGCAACATGCACAGGTAATTTGGTTTTGGTAGCAATACGCTTATCTAAACCGCGTAATAAAGCACCACCGCCTGTTAGGTATAATCCGGTAGAATAAATATCAGCTGATAATTCAGGTGGTGTTAATTCCAATGCTCTCAGTACAGCTTCTTCAATTTTTGAAATGGATTTATCTAAAGCTGAAGCAATTTCACTGTAGCTAACAGTAATTTGTTTAGGAATACCTGTCATTAAATCCCTTCCGTTTACTGCAAAATCAGGTGGCGGATTGTCTAGTTCAGGTAAAGCAGAACCTACTTCAATTTTAATTCTTTCAGCAGTTCTTTCTCCAACCAAGAGGTTGTGTTGTCTGCGCATATAATCTAAAATATCTTCAGTAAATTCATCTCCCGCAACACGAATCGACTGGTCGCAAACGATACCTGCAAGTGCAATAACTGCAATTTCAGTTGTACCACCACCAATATCAATTATCATATTACCCATTGGTTCAAACACATCAATTCCGATACCAATAGCAGCAGCCATCGGTTCATGAATCAGGTAAACCTCTTTTGCACCGGCTCTTTCAGCAGAATCTTTTACGGCTCTTTTTTCCACCTCGGTAATACCCGATGGAATACAAATTACCATCCTTTGCTGTGGTTTGATAAACTTATTATTTTGAGGAATCATGTTTATCATGCCTCTAATCATGTGCTCGGCAGCCTGGAAATCGGCAATTACGCCATCTTTTAATGGCCTAATTGTCTTAATATCCTCATGCACCTTACCATGCATTTGTTGAGCCTGACTTCCAACAGCAATAACATTACCTGTTCTTCTGTTGACAGCTATGATAGATGGTTCATCTACAACCACCTGATCTTTATGGATTATCAATGTATTGGCAGTGCCAAGGTCTATTGCTAAATCTTGTGTTAAAAAACTAAAAACGCTCATGGGTTTGTTTGATGCAAATTATAATAAATGTATTTTAATTTTAAAAGGAATTTTTTCCCTTAGTGTTTAAAATGTCTAACACCGGTGAAATACATTGCCATTCCGTTCTTTTCGCAATAGTCAATTGAGGCGTCATCCTTTATCGAACCACCAGGTTGAACAACGGTATCAATTCCTTCTAAATGAGCAATTTCAACACAATCAGGAAATGGGAAAAATGCGTCACTGCTCATCACGCATCCTTTTAATTCGAATTCGAAACTTTTTGCTTTTGCAATGGCATGTCTTAAAGCATCAACTCTGCTCGTTTGACCACATCCAATTCCTAATAATTGTTTGTTTTTAGCCAAAACAATGGTGTTTGATTTGGTATGTTTTACAATTTTATCAGCAAAAATAAGGTCTTCAATTTCAGCATCAGATACAGTTTTGCTACAGACCGCTTTTAAATCGCTGGGTTTTAAAACTACCAAATCTTTATCTTGAACCAAAACACCGTTTAAAGAAGCTCTTACTGTTCTGTTTTTAGGAAGAGAGCCAATTTTTTTCAAAATAATTCTATTCTTTTTCGATTGTAGAATTTGTAAAGCCTCTGCTGAATAATCAGGAGCAATCAAAACCTCACAGAAAATTTTGTCAATTTCTTTAGCCGTTTCAACATCAACTGTTCTGTTAAGAACAATAATTCCTCCAAAAGCAGAAACTGGATCACCGGCCAAAGCATCTTTCCATGCTTCGAATAATGAATTTCTTGATGCAACTCCACAAGGATTATTGTGTTTGATGATGGCTACTGTTGGTTCTTCAAAATCTTCAATCAAACTAATTCCCGCATCAACATCTAAAATATTGTTATACGATAATTCTTTTCCATGAAGCTTTTCTAGCAAGCTATTCAAATCACCATAGAAAAAACCTTTTTGATGAGGATTTTCACCATATCTCAAAGTCTGACCTTCATTGATACTTAAACGATAAGAATCTAAACCGGCTTCAAGGTTGAAGTAGTTAAAAATTGCTGAATCGTAATGTGAAGTAGTTTGAAATGCTTTTGCAGCAAATAATTTTCTGTTTTCAAGATTGCTACTTCCATCCTGGGTATTAATGATGTCTAATAAATTTGAGTAATCACTTTTATCAGCAACAATAAAAGTGTGCTTGAAATTTTTAGCAGCTGCACGAATCAATGATACGCCGCCGATATCAATTTTTTCGATGATTGTTTGTTCGTCGTTTGTTTTGGCAAGTGTTTCTTCAAAAGGATATAAATCAACCATCACCAAATCAAAAAGTGGGATTTGAAATTCTTCGATTTCTTTTAAATCAGAAGCTTCTTCTCTTCTTGCTAAAATTCCTCCGAAAATTTTAGGATGAAGTGTTTTAACTCTACCTCCCAAAATACTTGGATAACCTGTCAGATTTTCAACTGCAAAAACTTCAATTCCCAATGCCTCAATAAATTGTTGAGTTCCACCTGTGGAGTAAATTTTTACACCATGTTTGTGAAGTGCTTGAACGATAGGTTCTAATCCATCTTTGTAAAATACTGAAATTAAGGCGTTTTTGATTTTTATTGAAGCTGACATGAAGGCGTTTTTTAGAGCCTGCAAAAGTAGCTAATTGATTTTGTAATTGCCTGATTTAGCTTAAAATTATTTTTACAAAGAATTTTTTGCTACAACAATTTATCAAGCTGATAAATTTATTTCAATAAACCAATGATTGTTTCAGCCACAAAAGTTTGCTCTAAAATGTGGATTTTATCAGCAATACTTTCTGCGGTATCATTTGGATTTAAATCAACCTTAAATTGAGCAATGATTTCACCCTCATCAAAATTTTCATTTACATAATGAACACTGATGCCGGTTTCTTTTTCATTTGCGGCTTTCACTGCTTCATGAACAAAATGTCCGTACATGCCTTTACCACCAAATTTGGGTAATAAAGCAGGATGTAAATTCACAATTTTCGTAGGAAAAGCATCTACTAGATAAGCAGGAATTTTCCATAAAAAGCCAAGTAGTGAAATTAAATCAGGTTGATATTGATTCAGTTTTTCAAGAAACTCAGCTTCATTTCTGAAATCGGTTTTGTTAAAAAGAACAACTGGAACATCAAATTCCTTCATTTTTTCAATCACACCGGCATTGGGATTATTACAAAACAAGGCTACTACTTTTATATCAGCATGATTTAAGGTAGTTCGGCAAAGTTTTACAGCATTACTACCACTTCCACTTGCAAAGACAACAATTCTTTTTTGTTTAGAATCCAAGCTCATTGACAAATACTTGTTTAAACAAACTATCTATATTGTTTTTTGCATTGAATCTTTCAAGTGGAATGCTTGAAATAATAAAATTGCTCTTATTGTCAGACTTATTAAATCTTCTAGCTAAAACGGTAGAAGTACCTTTCCAAGGGCTCGGCGATTGGCCTGAAATACTTTCTATAATTCCTCCGGCATACAATGAATCGTAACCAACATCATTTGTTTCTGAAGGCAATTCAAACGGTCTGGCAGAAGCAATAATTGCAGAAGCTCTAAGTACTGGCCAATTCGGTTTCATAGCAGGAACATCAGCATTAAAATTTACTCTAAAAACAGAACCACTAGAAGGATTTACCAGACTTTTTATTGGAGTCCAGTCTAAAAAATTACTCAATGGATCAAAACTCGAATTGATTGAAACCGCCATAAACATTTTTCCTCCGGCATCAAAAAATGAAGAAGTGCTTCTTTGTCCTAATGATAAAGAGAAACTAGCATCATCACTAAACCAAAGTATTTTTTTGAATAAAGAAAAAGTTCTGGTTTGGGTTTGAAAATCAGGTTGAAGTTGGGTGTAGTTGTTATTTAAAATTTCTGTAGCCTGTAAGGTATCGAAGTTTGTAATACCTGCTGTAACAAGTCGTTGGCAATAGAAATTCTGAACGGATGTTTTACTGCTATTGTAGGCATTCACAATTAAAATATTAGATTTTACTTTTTTAACCCAAATAGGCGGAGTAGGAGTAAAGGCTGATTTTGAAAGTGCTTTATCAATAGCTCTAATGTAAATGATATTAAAAGCATTTAGTCTTAAATAAGGACTTAAATCGGTTAGAGCCTTTGTTGATGTACCCAAAAACACCTGGCAACGTGAAGAATCTGCTTGGGGATTTTCTGCAACCAATGTAAAAGCATTGGTGGTCCCGGTAAAAGTATAAGGAGTTTGATTGGTATCGTTGATAAACAATTCGAATGATTGTAATGCTTCACCATCAGGATCAAAACCTTGAATATTGTATTTCAAAACCGGAAATACATTGATTGGATTGGTTGAAGGAATGCCGGCAAGTACCTGAGAAAAAACAAATTTCACCTCAGGGGCCGAATTTTTTATTGGAAACAATGTTGAAGCAGGGGTATCATCTTTTTGTCCAAGTTGGTCAATTGCCCTAACTAAAATTACAACATCA
>JBIPMI010000107.1:0-9166 GCA_044369215.1 Bacteroidia bacterium
TTGAATCACCATCACCTGTAACAACCCAAACACTTAATTCAGGTCTGGTTGCCTTTAAACCAGTAGCAATTGCCATAGCACGTCCATGAATTGAGTGCATGCCAAAAGTATCCATATAATAAGGGAATCGTGAAGAACATCCTATTCCCGATATAAAAGCATAATCCTCTTTCTTAACACCTAAATCAGGTAAAACAGTTTGAACTTGTTTCAGAATAGAGTAATCACCACAACCCGGACACCATCTTACCTCCTGGTCTGAAGAGAAGTCTTTTGATGTCAATTTATTTTCTACCATTTCCATTTTCTTTTTTGTTTAATAATTGAATAAAACGTGATGATTTTATTAAGAAAGTATTTCTTTGATTTTAGTTACAACTTCTTGTGACATAAATGGCTGACCTTGAATTTTGTTATAAGGAATTGCATCAACAAAATATTTATCTCTAATGATTTTTACCAATTGGCCATTGTTTAATTCAGGCACAACAACTGTTTTGTAGTTAGCAAGAATTTCGCCTAAGTTTTTAGGGAATGGACTTAAATATCTTACATGTGCATGAGCAACTTTATAACCTTCATCAAGAAGTTTACCTGTTGCTGTTTTTAAAGCGCCGTAAGTACCACCCCATCCTAAGATTAACAAATCACCTTTTTCAAAACCACTGTCAATAGTTTGATCAGGAATATAATTTGCAACTAAATCAACTCTTTCCTGACGAAGTTTAACCATGAATTCGTGGTTAGCCGGATCGTAAGAAATATTACCTGTGATGTTTTGTTTTTCCAAACCACCAATTCTATGTTCTAATCCTTTGGTACCGGGAATAGCCCAAGGACGAGCTAATTTTTCATCTCTTTGGTAAGGCATAAATTTATCATCGCCCTCCACTTTTTCTTTAGCAAAAGAAACATTGATATCATTTAAATCAGCTGTCGAAGGAAACTTCCAAGGTTCAGAACCATTAGCAATGTATCCATCACTTAAGAAAAATACCGGAATCATATGAGTTAAAGCCAATCTGCAAGCCTCATAAGCAAGGTTAAAGCAATCAGAAGGAGATTGAGCAGCCAAAACAATTACAGGACACTCACCATTTCTACCATAAATTGATTGCAATAAATCTGCTTGTTCTGTTTTAGTAGGTAAACCAGTGCTAGGTCCGGCTCTCTGAACATTTACAATTACTAAAGGCATTTCAAGCATAGTTGCCAAACCAATAGCCTCAGTTTTTAAAGCAATACCGGGACCAGATGAACCTGTAACAGCTAAGCTACCACCAAAAGCAGCACCAATAGCAGAGCAAATTCCGGCAATTTCATCTTCAGCCTGATATGTTTTGATATTAAAGTGTTTGTGTTTCGACAATTCATGTAAAATATCGGTAGCAGGAGTAATAGGATAAGTACCATAAAACAATGACAAGCCTGATTTTTGAGCAGCAGCTACTAATCCAAGTGCAGTTGCTTCATTACCCATTACACTTCTATAAATACCTGCTTCCATTTTAGCAGGAGCAACTTTGAAACGATTTGCAAACATTTCAGTAGTTTCTCCATAACTCCAACCTGCTTGTAAAACCTTTAAGTTCGCATTCATTACAGCCTCATTCTTTTTGAACTTCGACTTAATAAATGCTATTGAACTTTCCATGGAGCGGTGGTACATGAAATAAATCAAACCAAGTACAAACATATTTTTGCAACGGTCGATTTCTTTAACACCCAAACCACTGTCTTGTAAAGCAGCTCTAGTTATTTTAGTAACATCAATAGTTTTTAAGTCGTAGGTACTTAAAGAACCATCTGTTAAAGGATTTTGGTCGTCGGGCACATTAGCCAAACGCATATTTTTTGAATCAAAACCATCAGAATTGGCAATAATTACACCGCCTTTTTTCAGGTTTTTGATATTCGCTTTTAATGCAGCCACATTCATAGCAACCAACACATCACTCTGGTCGCCAGGCGTATGAATTGCAGTTGAACCAAAGTGAATCTGGAAACCGGAAACGCCGGCCAGAGTTCCTTGCGGGGCGCGGATTTCAGCAGGAAAATCCGGAAAGGTAGCGAGGTCGTTACCAAATAAGGCCGCAGCATTTGTGAATTGCGTACCTGTTAATTGCATTCCATCACCGCTATCTCCGGCGAAACGAATAACAACTGATTCTAATTCTGTATCTAAAACTTGACTCATATAAGGTGATTCATTTATAGGAAGGTCTTTCCTAACACTTGTACGAATTTAAGTTTTCGGAGCTAAAAACCTCATGATGATTTTTGTCAGAAAAAATCGTGACACAGGTAAGATTTAATTTTTGATGTTTTTTCAGAAAATCCTCTATATCAAAACAATGTCTTAAATTATTGAAATTTCCCTTTGTTTAGATTAAGCTATTGAATTACTTCGCATCAAAATATACTGCTATGAGTGTACGAATTTTTGTTACCGGAGGAACTTTTGATAAAGAATACAATGAGTTAAATGGTCAATTGTTTTTCAAGGACACTCATATTCAAGAAATCTTAAAACTTGGTCGTTCGAAATTAAATCTTGAATTAAGAACATTGATGCTTATTGATAGTTTGGAAATGACTGATGCAGATAGAGATTTAATAGCTGATAACTGCAACAGATGTGATGAAGATAGAATTGTTATCACACATGGAACAGATACAATGACTGAAACTGCCAAGGTTTTAGCTGAAAAAGTAAAAGGAAAAACAATTGTAATTACAGGAGCAATGATTCCATATAAATTTGGTTCCAGCGACGGATTATTTAATTTAGGAGGAGCATTGGCCTTTGCACAAACATTACCTTCAGGAGTTTATATTGCCATGAATGGTCGTTATTTCGATTGGAATAATTGCAGGAAAGACAAACAAAACGGAATATTCGAAGAGCTTTAAATCCTTCTGCTACTGGCACTTTGAATCTATGATCTTTGTGGTATTCAAAATTTATAAGTAATAAATAAGGATAAAATAAATCAACTATTGATTCAACTATCAGAATAATTTTTCTGACTAATTCTTTATTCCTCGTTAATAATATCCCAAAGTTTGTCTTTGAGTTTATCAATGCCGAGACCAGTAGCTGAACTAATAAAAACATGAGGAATTCTAGGAATATTTTTCTTTAATTCTTTCAAAGTATCCTCATCAACCAAATCACATTTTGTAATAGCAAGAATTCTGGTTTTCTGGGTTAATTCCTTGTTGTATAACTTTAATTCCTTTAACAAAATATTGTATTCCTTTTTGATGTCTTCTGAAGTAGCAGGAACCATAAAAAGCAAAGTTGCATTTCTTTCAATATGCCTTAAAAACCTTGTACCTAAACCTTTACCTTCGTGTGCACCTTCAATAATTCCAGGAATATCAGCCATTACAAAAGAGCGAAAATCGCGGTATTGAACAATGCCTAAATTAGGAACCAAAGTTGTGAACGGATAAGCCGCAATTTCTGGTTTCGCAGCTGAAACTACCGACAACAAAGTTGATTTTCCTGCATTAGGAAATCCTACCAAACCAACATCTGCAAGTATTTTTAATTCAAGAATTTTCCATTCTTCTTTACCATCTTCACCGGCTTGAGCATGACGAGGAGCTTGATTCGTAGAAGTTTTAAAATGATGATTACCCAAACCACCTCTTCCACCTTTCAATAAAACCTCTTGTTGTCCATGTTCGGTAATTTCGAAAAGGATTTCACCTGTTTCAGCATCTTTTGCAACAGTACCTAGAGGTACATCCAATATATCGTTTTTACCGTCCTTACCATGTCTGAGTCCACTTTCGCCGCCATTACCCGGAGATGCAATCACATGTTTACGGTATTTAAGATGAAGTAAAGTCCATGTTTGACTATTCCCTCTTAAAATAATACTACCACCATGACCACCATCACCACCATCAGGTCCACCTTTAGCCGTGTGTTTATCACGGTGAAAGTGCATACAACCTGCTCCACCCTTGCCACTTCGGCAACAGATTTTCACATAATCAACAAAATTTGAATCTGCCATAAGCGGCAAAGGTAGGTAAATGTGGCTGAGCCACCAAAATAGAATTGAACTAGAGCGAATCTATTTCCGTGCAAAGCTGATTAAATATGGTTTCTATTTCACCAATACCATCAACTCCCTTGTATTTATTTTGAGCTTGATAATAGTCTCTAACAGGGAAAGTTTCTGCATTGTAAACATCAATTCGTTTTTGAATAACTGCAGGATCTTGGTCATCGGGACGACCGCTATCTTTACCTCTGATTAATAATCTTCTTTTTAATTCAGCCTCTTCAACTTCTAATGCCAACATCAAGGAAATTGAAGAATTCATTGATTTTAATAAATCATCTAAAGCTGAAGCCTGTGCAGAAGTTCTAGGAAAACCATCAAAAATAAAACCTTTGGCATCGGGATTTTTTTTCACCTCAGCCGAAAGCATATTGATTGTAACCTCATCTGGAACTAATTGTCCCTTATCCATGAAACTTTTTGCCAACAAACCCAATTCAGTTTCACCTTTAATGTTTGCTCTAAAAATATCACCTGTTGATAGGTGAACCAAAGAATAACGCTCGATTAATTTTGCTGATTGAGTTCCTTTTCCTGCTCCCGGAGGGCCAAATAATACTAAGTTCAACATGATTGTTTTTTTATGATGCGAATAAAAAAGAAAGTTTCGGATAAGACAAACTGATGTATATCAATTTGGCATTTTTTTATACATTATTCTAGTTCGACATAAATTTCCGGCAGGTTTCTTCCATATCCATTGTAATCTAAGCCATAACCTAAAAGAAATTTATTTTCGGTTTCAAATCCAATATAATCAGATTGAATTGGTGCTTTAAGTGCCTCAGGTTTAAACAACAAAGTACAAATTTTAATTGAAGCAGGTTCCTGTTTACTAATCTCTTTTAAGATAAATTCCATAGTAAATCCTGTATCTATAATATCTTCAATGAGAACAATGTGCCTTCCTTTAATATCCTGATTTAAGCCAAATAATTGTTTTACAACACCGGTGCTGCTTGTTCCTTCATAAGAACTGCATTTCATGAAAGAAATTTCACAAGGTATATTCACCAATCTTAATAAATCAGAACAAAACATAAATGAACCATTTAAAACTCCGATAAAAACCGGATTTTTTCCTTCATAATCACTTGTAATTTGCGAGGCTAAGTCCTTGATTCTTGAGGAAATGGCGGTTTCAGAAATAAACGGAACAAAGTATCTGTCTAAAATTTGCAGCGGCTTCATTTCTCAAAAATAGAGGAATTCAGAACAATCCTGCATATTTGTTGAGATATGAGTTCATCAAAAAACATTTTTGCAATCATCTCCTACCCTTTTTTACCCGCCACAACAGGAGGTGAAATATCAACCATGAATATTTTAAATTTCATGGGTAAAAAAAATAAACTAAGTGTTTTTACTGTTGAGCCTTATCGTCAGGTAGATCCTAGCAGTTTCGATTTTGAGCTCATTATCGGGATGCCATTTAAAGCCAGCAGGTATTTAAATTTCTTTCTTCTTTTTAAAGTTTTTAAACTGATGAAAGAAAGGAAATCGGAAATTGTATTTTTTGATCAACCCTGGATGGCATGGATGATTCCTTTTATTCAGTTTTTGGGAAAGAAAAAAGTATTTATCAGAAGTAACAATATTGAATACCTCAGGTTTAAAAGCATGGGAAAAACCTGGTGGTCGCTTTTGTATATGTATGAAAAATTTGCTTATAAAATGGCCGATCTAGTGATTTTTGTAAGTGATATCGACCAAGCAAAAGCTATTCACGAATTCGATTTAGACGCCAATAAAACTTTATTAACTCCCTATGGTGTACCTTTTGAAAGTGTGCCACAAAAAAGAGAAAATGCCAAGCTTAGGCTTCACGAACTTCATAAATTGCGAATTGAAACACCTGTTTTTTTATTTTTCGCTACCATGAGTTATGGCCCCAATTATGAAGCAGTTGAATTAATTGCCGGACCAATTTATGAGGAATTAAAAAAGAAAATTCAATCATTTCATATTTTAATTTGTGGCAAAAACCTACCAAAAGCAATTGAAGAGAAACTAATTCCGATTCAAGAAATAACTTATTGTGGTTTTGTTGAAGATATAGAATTATACATTGATGGAGCAGATTTAATGTTAAACCCAATTATTAGCGGAGGTGGAATTAAAACCAAAGCAGTTGACACATTGTCAAGAAGTCAGGTTGTAATCTCCAGTAAAACCGGGGCTGAAGGAATAAATCTGGATGTTTGTGGAGATTTCCTGAAAATTATTAATGATCATGAATGGAATCAATTTGCGGAAGAAATTGTACTCCAGTTAAAAAGAGGAAAAACAGGCGAAATCCCAGTTACTTTCTTTGAAACATACAGCTGGCCTGGAATCATAGAAAACATCAACAAAAAAATAAAAGAATTAAACTTTTGATGAAGTTTAACCTAAAAGATGAATTCTGCTTTCGTCAAGTAAAGGAAGGTTTCTAAATTTAAGTAAAATCTGGGCGACAGTAATCACATCTTTTTGGCAGTAAACCTTTATTCTTTCAACATCTTTTTCTTTCCAGTAAACCATCCAAACCATCGAACCATCGATATCATCTTTAGGAGTTGGAATTCCAAAAGCTGAAGCTAAAAGCACCAAAGAGGTAAAACTTTTATAATCGCCAAACTTCCATAATTCCATTGTATCTAATAGATTTACCTCCCAAGGTTTTTTTCCTGCAATATCTAACATAGTCGGAATAGGAAGTGCATTGAGTAAACATCTTCTGGCTATAAAAGGGTAATCAAATTCTTTACCATTATGGGCGCATAAAGTATTTCCGGGACTGGAAAAATGTTTGTTTAATAAATCGCTAAAATCTTTCAGGATTATCACCTCATCCTCTCCGAAAAATGATTTAACCCGAAATTCATAATCAGGACCTTTCAAAGAAAAATAGCCTACTGAAATGCAAACTATCTTACCAAATTCTGCATAAATACCTGCACGCGGATACAAATCCAAATCTGTTTGTCCCTCTTCCCTTCTGAGTGTTTGAGCTTTTTTGAGCCATAGGTCTTTCCATGTTTCATTTAATTCATCAAATGAAAGAGCTTGTGGAACGGTTTCTATATCAAGAACCAAAATTTTTGTTAAGTCGAGGTTTTCTAACATAATGCAAGCAAAATAAGGAAAAAAACATTAAGGTATTCCTTGAAAAAAAGAGGAAGATTTATGGTAAAAAAAATGGCTGCAAGTTTGAATTGCAGCCATTTTGGTTTGAATATTAAATTTGATTAATGAATGCCATGCATCATTTTCTTTAATTGATGTGAGATAATCAATACGGTTAATCCCAAAACAATTACTACAACAGAAATAATTGTAAAAATGGTTTGAGCGCCCATTGTTGCGAAGAACTGAACAAGATATCCTGACAAGAAATTTGCAATAAAAGAACTCAAGAACCAAACGCCCATCATTAATGAACCTAAACGTAAAGGAGCCAATTTGGTAACCATTGATAAACCAACAGGACTTAAACAAAGTTCACCCATTGTATGAATTAAATAAGTTCCAACTAACCACATTAAGTTAGCTTTGACAGCTGTATCAGCAACATCGCCACCTCTTTCAAGTGCAGCACCAATCATTAAAAAGAAACCTACACCTAATAAAATCATACCTAATCCCATTTTAATAATGGTATTGGGTTCTTTCTTTTTATTGCCTAAATATGTCCATAACCAAGTAAACACAGGTCCTAATAATACAATAAACAAAGGATTTACAGACTGGAACCATGAAGTTGGAACCGTCCAATCTAGCATACCAACATGACGGTCGATATATCTGTCAGTATATAGTGAAATAGATGAACCTGCTTGTTCGAAACCAGCCCAAAAAAAGATGTTGAATAACATCATAATTACGATTACAGAAAGGCGATCTTTTTCTTCTTTAGTTAGTGGAGGATCAACTTGTCCTGAAGCAGCAGCTGCTGCCTTTTGAAGCTTAGCACCAGGTTCTTTACCTAAATCACCCAGGTATTGTTGTCCAAAAATATTAAACATCAATTGACCTAAAATCATACCGATACCAGCAGCAAGGAATCCATAATTAAAACCATATGAAAGTACATTTCCTGAAGTAGCATCTTTAACTGCGAATAAATCTTCAGCCAAATAACCGCAAACCAAAGGAGCTAAAAATGCACCTAAATTAATACCCATATAAAAAATGGTAAAAGCTGCATCTTTTCTGCTATCACCAGCCGGATATAATTGACCTACGATAGTAGAAATATTTGGCTTAAAGAATCCATTACCAATAATTAATAGAATTAATCCTAAATAAAAGAAAGGTAATGCATTTGCATTTGACATAAATAATGAGAACTGACCCAAAGCCATCAAAATACCACCAATAGTGATTGAGCGTCGCTGACCAATAAAATTATCGGCTAACCAACCACCAAAAATTGGAGTTAGATAAACCAATCCGGTATAAATACCGTACAATAATCCTGCATTAGCATCATCAAAACCCAAACCACCTTCAATTGTAGCTTTAGTTAGATAAAGGGTTAAAAGGCCACGCATGCCATAATAACTGAATCGCTCCCACATCTCGGTTAAAAACAAGAGATAGAGGCCTTTTGGATGTCCGGTTTTACTCATATAATTAGATTTTGTTTCGTTTTAGTAAAATGCAATATAAAGACCTTTGTCACATTTGCAAAATCCAATTCTTTAAAGCAGATTTGCTATATGAATATGAAAACAATAAAAATTGCCTCAATGGTAATCCTAAGTAGTTTGTTATTAAGTTCTTGCGAAAAAGTTGATGAAATCCTAAAATCTGTTGGATTAAGCAATGAAGAAGTAATAACAGGCTTAAAACAAGCATTAAATGTGGGCTCGGATACCAGTGTTACCACACTTTCTAAGGTTGATGGATATTACCAGGATTTGTCTGTAAAAATATTATTACCTGAAGAAGCGCAGCCTGTTTATAACACAATCAATTCTTTACCGGGTGGAAATTTGTTATTGGAAAATGCAATTCTATCTATTAACAGAGCGGCAGAAGATGCTGCACCACAAGCAAAAAGTATTTTCACAAATGCTATAACCGATATTACAATTGCA
>JBIPMI010000391.1:0-2667 GCA_044369215.1 Bacteroidia bacterium
GAGTTTTAATTGATGCAAGGATTTTCATACAATTCTGCTTAAAGCCCTATACTTAAAATATTAAAACCAAATCCAACTAATTGAAAATAAGATCTATTAAAGATTTTCAACAGGCCCTAATTACATCCTAGCGAATATTCATAGATTGATTTCTTTTGGCGCCTTCTCTTTTTGGGAAAAAGTTTCGTTTTGGGCTAGCTAATAGGCTTTTCATTTTTTATTAAGCTATGATTATTAGTGACTTGTGTTTTGTGGCACAAGTTTGGCATAGCATTCAGTAACGCTAAAGTTGCAAAAATGAAAAAAGAATATCTTCCATTGTTCCTGGGATTAGCTTTACTAGGTTCATGTAAAAAAGATTTAGTTTCGAAGTATAAAGAAACTTCGGTCACAACAGATGGTTCATCCGTAAATGTGTCGAGCATGCAGGAATTAGTAGTGCCTGCAGATTTTAAATGGGAAACTACTAAAACCTATTCGATAACCATAAAATTAAAGGATAACCGTGATTTAGCAGTTCCTTCAAAAATGGTTAGGTTGATGAACGATGGTTTGGTAAACCAGGGTGTAAATTTAGTTCAAGGTGCTACCAATGCACAAGGTGAATTTACAACTTCTTTAACTTTACCATCAGGCATGAAAGAATTAGTATTTAATACATCTTTCATTGGTATTGCAGAAGATATAATCATTCCATTAACCTCATCAAATATCAATATTACTTTCGGAGGCTCTAATCCGGCTAAGTTTAATACAGTTACTCCAAAAGAAATTGCAAGTACCAGTTTGGGAAAGGCTGCAGTTAACAAATTTAATGTTGTTCCTTCAACCCGCACTTGGTCAATGACATCAGATGGTGGTGTTCCAAATTACTTAGAAACAGATGATGTGGTTAATCAAGGTTTATTGAATTCGATTGCAACTGCATTGCCATCCAGCGTTCGTTTAAATGCGAATTCTCCAATGTTAGATGAAAATGCAGTTCGTACAATTCGTGTAAATGAATTGGCAGAAGTTTTTGTAACTTTTGTTAGTGAAGGTGCTTCATACAAAAATGTACTGTTTTATTATGCCTATAATGAAAATAATCCTCCTGCTTCTGTTAATGATATTAGTAATTACACCGTTGTTTTTCCAAATACTTCATGGACAAATTCAGGTGGTGGATTAACAACTGGTAATAAAGTTAAATTAGGAATTTTCCCAGCCGGAACTATTATTGGATATGGTATTGCAGCAAATGGTTGGAGAGGTGGTTCTGATGGATGGAATGGTGTAACTCCGGGTTTATGGACAGTTTTTGGTGAAAAATCTTTCAATCCTGAAGCTGATAATTCTTTAAAACAACACATGGTTTTATTAAGTGATTTAGCTAACCACAGAATTGTGATGGGTTTTGAAGATATCAGACGCGATCTGAATTCTTGTGATCATGATTTTAATGATGTACTGTTTTATACAACTTCAAATCCTATAGATGCTTGTGATGATGAAGATATTCCACCTTTACCTCCTGTTGAAGATGAAGATGGTGATGGTATTGATGATGAGGATGATGACTATCCAACTGATCCCAACAAAGCATTCAATAATCCTACCGGTACTGGTTCTATTGCTTTCGAAGACCAATGGCCATCAACAGGTGATTACGATTTGAATGATGTAGTAGTAAACTACAACTACAATGTTGTTACCAATGCTACAAACAAAGTTGTAAGAGTAGAAGGAAGTTTAACTTTACGTGCTACAGGTGGTTCATTCCAAAATGGATTTGGTGTTCAGTTCCCTGTTGAAAGAAGCAAAGTAAGCGGTGTAACAGGTGCTACTTTAGAAGCCGGACAAACAAATACAGTTTTAGTATTATTCCAGAATATGCGCAACCAAATGACGAATTGGAATACATTAAGACCAGGTGGAACAAGTCCTGCTGTAACTTACAATATTGCATTTAATGTAAGCAATGGTCCAAGTCTTTCAACATTCGGATTAAGTTGTTACAATCCATTTATTTGGAACGGAAGCATGGGTAGAGGATATGAAATTCACTTGGCAGGAAAAACTCCAACAGACTTAGCAAATGGTTCGGTGTTCGGTACCAACAGAGATGCAAGTAATATCGCAACCGGTGATACTTATGTAAGCAAAAATGGAAGATTACCTTGGGCAATCCAAACACCTGCCAACTTTAGCTATCCAAAAGAAAAAGCCGATATCAATACAGCATACCTCAAGTTTGCTAGCTGGGTAATATCAGGTGGAACATTATTCACAGATTGGTACTCAAATACCAGTGGATACAGAAATGCAGAAAATATTTATTAATCGAAAGAAGAAATAAATCAGAATAATCAATAAGAATGTAAAGATGCATTCAACTAGAATTTAGATCGTTACCGACTCAACCTTTACTTACAAAAATCCCCGTGCAACTAGTTGCACGGGGATTTTTGTAAGTAAAGACTTTGGCTCTTAGCCTTTAGCTATTAGCTTTCAATTTGAGTAGGTAGAACCTGCGTTCCTACTAAACAAGATTGGTTAATGCGGTCAACGTATTTAAGTTTAATAAAAGAATAAAATTAGCCAACTAAAAAATGGATTTCATAATCAATAGAATCTCACTAAGCCCTGAATGGGCGAAATTCAATATTGGCTTCTGGTATCAAGCCA
>JBIPMI010000108.1:0-9164 GCA_044369215.1 Bacteroidia bacterium
AACTAGCTCCATTTATTTCCAAATTTTCTCCAATTTCAAGCTGCGCGTAGTTATCAACAGTTCCACTTGGACTGAATGAACCTTTAATTTTAGTATTTGAACTCCAGTTTTTGAAAACGGCTGAAGAGGTATTTAATTCAAATTTACCGATTTCAACCTCTGCTGAGCTTGCGATTAAAAGAACTCCGTCATTATTGATACTGATATTTCCAATTTCAGCCTTACCGCAAATTCGAACAGTTCCACGATTGATCTCAATATCACCAGAAAAACTTCCACTAATACAAACAACATCACTGCTATTGTTTAGGGTAAGTTTTTGGTTTTTTCCGCTGGCAGTTGAAGTACAACCAACAGAACAATTAGGTGACACCGGCGTTGATTTAAAAAGTTTTTTACCTGATTTCTGCAAAGCGCCAACATTTAAGGATGCACTATTTCCAGTGCTTGAAATAACATAGCTCGCACTTGAACCATTTGGCGATTTCACAACTGCATAAATAGTTTCAGTAGCTGTTGCAATGGTTATTTTAATATTTAATGGAGATTCCTTTTTTAACAAATAATTACCATATAAACGCCCTTCGCCTCTAGGATTTCCATCGTATAACGAAACCAATCTGGTTTCTCCGGCCGACATTGTTATATCAGGATTAACAGTTATATTTAATTGCTTATAACTAGCAAATTTAAAACCCTTAGGAATTACCATTTCATGAATTGACTTCACGTTTTTTTCCAAGTCTGCTGTTTTGGTTGATTCACTAGGAACCAAATTTTTCTTACATGAAGCCAAAACTAATAGTGATAAGGCTGCAATTGTGAAGATTTTTTTCATTTTTCTTGATTAAATATTTTTTCAGATACTAACAAGGGGATACAAGAACCAGTCCACAAAATTTTAATTAGTGCCAAATATTTTAATAATTAAGCACAATTTTGAAGTCAAGTATTTTAAAGTTGAAAAAATACAATATTAATAGCAGTATAAATATGATAAATTGCTTTAATATATTTTTTAATTTTAATTAAAAATTGATAAATCCTTAAAATAAAAATAAATTCTGCTTCCAATTTTGGGAAAATTTATATTTAAAATTTCAATTTGACACTGACTAAAAAACGACTTATCAACACAATTAGCTGTTTTTGTGCAATTTAAATATTTGGAATAAACATTGAGATTTGCAAGAAGCACATATTATCAAGTAAATAAGAAATGTTAAAGGGATTATTCAATAGGTTATATAGGTTAAACATTGGCACAAGAACTGCGATGAGCTTTCTTGCGGTTGTGTTAGCCTCCTTAATCTTCTCTTTAGCAGCATTACTATTATTGGAATATAGTAAGAAAATAGATACTAAAATCTCTGATAAATACCGCCCGGTAATATCAGCATTAAAAGATTATCAAACCCAAATTGAAACAACTATTCTGTTAAGCTCCGATATTTCATCTCAATACAATGAAAAGAAAAGACGGACTTTAAAAAAACAACTGGATAGAACTTACAACGAGAAGAAATTAACTGTTATTGGAATGAGTCAGGAAGCCTCATTGGAAGAAATCAGGAAAAACGTTGTTGATATTGATAAAGAATACCAAAAGATTGGAAGCAAGGAAAGAGAAATACTTAATTTAATGATGAACAAGCAGGATTACGAAAATCCTGAAAAACTGAAAAGGGCAAGGCAAATAAATGATGAAATAGAAGCATTATTTAACACACTTTCTACCAAACTTGAAGAAACAAGTATGGAAGCAATTTATATATTCCGTCAATTAGAAACTCAGAAATATGCAAGTTACAGAACATTATCATACCTATTGGTGATAATGATTATATTGATCATAGCCGTAAGTATATTCTCAATTTATATAACAAACGTAACAGTTATTAAACCTATCAAAGAAATAAGTGCAATTTTAGATGAATTGAGTGAGGGTAAAATCATTAGCTTTCAATCCGATGTATACAGAAATGATGAAGTAGGAACGATGATTGAATCTGCTAAAAAAGTGGCAGATGGTTTCAAAACAAAAACAGATGTTGCAAATGCAATTGGTAAAGGAAACTATCAGATAAATATCCCACAATTAAGTAGACATGACAAGTTAGGTAAGGCATTACTCGAAATGAGAAATAACCTCGTTAAATCAAAAGAAACAGAAATAAAAAATCGTCTGGAATTAGAAGAGTATACCATTAACCTTGAAAAGAAAAACAAAGAACTTGATCAATTTGCCTATATCGCATCACACGATTTAAAAAGTCCATTAAGAGGTATTAATAACTTAACAGAATGGATACAGGAGGATTTAGGTGATGAATTGAAAGGTGAATCTTTAAACTATTTTAATCTATTAAAAGGAAGGGTTTATAGAATGGAGGCCCTGATTAATTCACTTTCAAAATATGCAAGAGCAGGAAAAACACAAATAGACCAGGAAAAATTATCAAGTTTGGAACTAGTAGTTAATGTCTTAAAAAGATTGAATCCAGGTCCTAATATAGCAGTATACTTTGATGAAAAACTACCTTTAATAGACGGAAACAAAAAAGACTTAGAAGAGGTATTTTTAACTTTTATATCTAATGCAATCAACCATAATACAAGTCCTGAAAAATTAGTAAATATTACATTTCAGGAGAAACTAAAGACTTTTGAATTTTGTATAGTCGATAATGGACCTGGTATAGATAAAGAATTTCACCAAAAAATATTTACTATATTTCAAACTTTGGATAGAAGGGATGTAATTGAAAACATAGGCGCCGGACTGGCAATTGTTAAGAAAATTGTTGAAGAATACGGTGGTACAATATGGATAGAATCAGAAAAAGGAAAAGGCTCAAAATTCTATTTTAGTTGGCCAAAATATCAAACAGCTGAAGAGGATTAAAATCTATCCCTTTTAGGAAAAGTTATCGCCATAATCAAATAGCTTTAATTAGCGGCAAATCTATAATCAAAGTTTGGGAATCAGTACCCCAAAAAATACTTTAATTATTGCTATGAATTTCATTAGGCCAAGAATTTGAAACCTGCTTACAAATAGAATTTCCCTCTAACTAACCAACTAACATACCCTGTTGATGTAATTTTTTTAATCTTTGTAAAATTATTTGTAACCTTTGCTACCGAATTAATATATTGTACCTAACAACATGGGAGACAAAATTGTGAATATTTTATTAGTAGAGGACGATGAAGTAGACGTAATGAATGTAAAGCGCGCCTTCAAAAAAAACAATGTTACAAATCCGTTATTTGTTTGCAACAATGGATTGGAGGCGCTTGAATTCTTAAGGGGACAGCATCCGGATTCTCCAACAGAAATACCAAAAATCATTTTGTTAGATTTAAATATGCCTAAAATGGGCGGTATTGAATTCCTAAGAGAAGTAAGAAAAAATGATGAGTTGAAAAATATCAGTGTCTTTGTAATGACAACATCAAATGAAGACAGGGATAAAGTTGATGCGTATAATTTAAATGTAGCTGGTTATATCCTTAAACCGTTGAGTATGGAGAGGTTTATTGAGGCTGTTTCTACACTAAATAATTATTGGAAACTTTGTGAGTTTCCTGAATAAGATTAAACAAAATGGCAGAAGCCGAAAACAATCATTCTTATAAATTACTTCTAATAGAGGACGATGATGTTGACATCATGACGTTTCAAAGAGCTATTAGAAAAGCTGAATTAAACTATACTCTTAGCGTTTGTAAAAATGCAGATGAAGCTGTTGAAACAGTTTCTACAAAATCCTTTGACTGTATATTTTTAGATTATCAATTACCCGGCGTAGACGGACTTCAATTACTCATGAAAATGAGAGACATGAATGTTCGAACTCCTGTTGCAGTTATGACATCTCAAGGAGATGAAAAAATTGCAGTTCAAATGATTAAAAATGGTGCATTTGACTATTTTACAAAAGCGGAAATCAACACAGATAAAATATCAAAAGTTGTTATTACTGCTATAAGATTAAGTGATAGTGAAAAGCAAAGAGAGAAGGCTGAAAGAGAAATTATTGAAAACAACAATAGATTAAATGCCATTTTAGAAAGCACAAGAAACTTGATATATGCTGTTGATATTGAACTTAATTTGATATCATTTAACTCATCATTTAAAGAAAATATTGAGCATCTATTAAAATCTTATGGTATTGTTAAAAGTGATATTAATTTAAATGATCTTCCAATATCATCTGACCGAAAGGAGAAGATGATTGGAAATATCGATAGGTGTTTAAAAGGAGAGCAATTCCAAGTACTTGAACAAGTAAGTTTTAGTAATTCCAGAGTAGATGTACCCTGGTATGAAACTACTTTTAATCCGATTATTAATTCGAAAGGAGAGGTAACAGGTGTTGCAATATACTCGCAAGATGTTACTGAAAACAAAAAATTCGAACACGAACTACTTCAGGCAAAAAATGATGCCATTGCAGCAGCCAATGCGAAATCTGAATTTCTTTCTAATATGAGTCATGAAATCAGAACACCAATGAATGCAATTATTGGCTTAAGTGAATTATTGTTAGAAGAGAATTTTACCGGAACAACATTAGAAAATCTAAAATCGATAAAATATTCTGCAGACAATCTATTAGTAATCATAAACGATATCCTGGATTTCTCAAAAATTGAAGCAGGAAAAATTACTTTTGAATCAATTGATTTTGACTTGAGACATAGAATGAATGAACTTAAACGAACATTCGACCACAGAGCTCATGAAAAAGGATTAGAGTTTAATGTAAACGTTGAACCCAATGTGCCTCTTGCTTTAAAAGGTGATCCTTACAGATTAAACCAGATTCTATTTAATCTAGTAGGAAATGCCTTAAAATTTACTTCACACGGACAAGTTGACGTTACGGTAAAAATTGAACAACAGACAGATACTCAAATAAAATTAAGGTTTAATGTTGCCGATTCAGGAATAGGGATTCCTAAGGAAAAACAAGATAAAATATTTGAGAGTTTTACTCAAGCTAACACAGATACAACCAGAAAGTATGGTGGCACTGGTTTAGGTTTAGCGATTACAAAAAACCTGACTCAATTACAAGGTGGTGAAATAAGTATAGCAAGTGAGGTAGGAAAAGGAACTAAATTTTCAGTAGTTATTCCATATCAAATTGGAGAAAAACAAGTTGTTGAAGATAGAGAAAAACAATATGCAGAAGAGATACAGGATTTATCAAAAATCAATATACTGTTGGTAGAAGACAATCTCATGAATCAATTTGTTGCAAAACAATTTTTCAAAAAATGGAATAATGAAGTTGCAGTTGCAAACAATGGTGCAGAAGCAATAAAAATTCTTAGCGAGAGAGCGGATATTGATTTGGTATTAATGGATTTACAAATGCCGGAAATGAGCGGTTTTCAGGCAGCTGAAATAATACGAGCCGAAAAGTCAATGGTTAAAAATGCGGCTGTTCCAATAATTGCCCTATCAGCAGATGCATTCCTGGAAACTAGAAGAAAAGTTCTGGAAGCAGGAATGGATGATTTTGTAACCAAACCATTTAAACCAGAAGAACTTTATCAAAAAATAATAAAATACACACTAGGCAAAGTAAAACCATGAGTATATTCTACAAAAAAGAAGAAATATCAATTGAGGCCTTAAATAAAAGATGTGAGAATACATTAAGCCATTGGATTGGAATAGAATTTACTACTTTAACTGAAAACTCACTTATTGCTAAAATGCCTGTTGACCATAGAACCGTTCAACCATTAGGCGTTGTTAATGGTGGAGCATATTGCACTTTGGCAGAAACAGTTGGAAGCATGGCTGCAAATCTTTGTATAGATAGAGAACAATATGTTGCGTTAGGACTAGATATCAATGCAAATCACATAAGACCAGCGGGTAAAGGATTTATAACAGGAATAGCAAAACCTATTCACATAGGAAAAACAACACATGTCTGGGAAATAAAAATGACAGATGATGATGGAAAACTATGTTCAATTAGCCGTTTAACAATGGCTGTTATTCCAGCCGAAAGAAAATAATGGCATTTGTGATTTTTAAGTTACCATTCTCTGCTGAAATCACTTATTGGAATGGAGAAATAACATCCGAGGAAAAGGATATCCAATTAGACAGCAATAAAAAATTCATAATAGGACGATTTAATAAGGGTAGTCAAGTTTTTAGTATAAGTGTTAAAGAGGAGAAACTGAATGATAATATACCTTATAAGCTTTTAAAATTCCACTACAAAAACAAAGAAACAAAAAATCTAAATGAAGAAGAATTCTGTCTATTAATATCCGATGCAGTTTCATGTATGAATAATTCAGAAACACTAAAAAAAATAGTGCTATCAAGAGCTGAAACTTCTAATACAAAAATTGATATAATAGAATCATTTAAAAATCTTTGTTCAAGATATCCAAATGCTTTTGTTCATCTGTTAAGCACTGAGATTACTGGAACATGGTTAGGAGCAAGTCCTGAAAAATTCATTCAAATGAATCATAATGAATTATCTACTGTAGCATTAGCAGGCACTTTATTTCAAGGCCAAAATGAATGGACAAAAAAAGAAATAAAAGAACAAAACTGGGTTGAAGTACACATTGAAAATACAATGGCGGAACTGGGTATTAAAATTAATAAAACTGGCCCGGATTCGCTTGACATAGGAAATCTAAAACATCTAATTACAAAGTATAGTGCAATAGTTGATTCAAATATTAATATCAATAAAATTATAAGTCACTTAAATCCAACATCAGCAGTTGGAGGAATACCAACCGATCAAGCTACAAACTATATTAATCAAGCAGAAAACTACGAGCGGGAATTCTATAGCGGAATAATCGGTCCATATTTTGATAAAAACAAAATCCAACTATTTGTAAACCTCAGGTGCTTGCAGATAAATGAAGCCAGTTTTATACAATATGCAGGAGCCGGTATCACAAACCAATCAATCCCTGAGAAAGAATGGGATGAAACAAAAAACAAAATAGAAATGACAAGAAGCTATTTAGTTAGCCTTAATGACTAATAGCGGTTAATAAAAAATTATTCAAAGGCATAATTAATTCAGCATATTCAACGATCATTTCCTTTAATTGAATAGAGGTAAGGTCCGCTGTTGAAATCCTTTTCTCAGCAACAAAGCTCTTTAATTTAATATAATTAATCATTTCATTATCTGCATCATAACCTTTTGGAGGTCGGCTTAATGAATCGCCTGTAATACCACGAAAAGCATGAGCGAACTTCTTAGATTCAACAATCTTTTTAAAATCAGTTGCATTGTAATCAATTTCCTGTCGAATCGACTGAAGGATTGCTGATGGCGGTAGATAGGTTCCCCCTGCGAAAAAAGTATTCTCAGGCTCCAAATGAAGGTAAAATCCGCAAAAAAACTCTTTCGAACCAGATAAGTTCAAATTCATACCAAAATTAGTTTTATAGGGATCCTTATTTTTAGAGAATCTTATATCTCTATTAATTCTAAAAATACATTTCGAAGCATTCATGGCAGCAAACCTGTCATCAATTTTACCCAATTCAATAAGGACATCAGAAATAAATAACAAAAATTCATCTCTAAGTAATTGATAGTCTTTACGATTAGAATCAAACCACTCCTTTGAATTATGAGTTTTCAAATCACTTAAAAACTGAAATAATGCAGGTATCCTCATAAAATTTAAACTTATGCAATCAAAGTTAATGATTTTGGTATTTTTGTAGTACTTAGAAAATTGTAAAATATGTTTGACAGAGAGAGACCCAGTTTTGAAGATAGTAACAATGTAACTGTAAAAAGATGCTTTTTTGCTTATGAATATGCTTCAGCGTATGTAAAAAACAAAATAACAGCGGATATAGGATGTGCAGATGGCTATGGAACGCAGTTTTTGGCTGATTACAGTAACAAAACGACAGGAGTTGATTATAGTTCAGAAACAGTAAAAATTGCAAATGAAAAGCACAAAAATAAAACAAACCTGAAGTTTATCTCATCAAGTGTACCTCCCCTGCCATTTGAAGATAACAGCCTGGAAGTTTTAACAGCATTTCAGTTCATCGAACATATAGAAGATAGATTAGGTTTCATCAAAGAAGTTAAAAGAGTTTTAAAACCAGGTGGAATATTTTTATGTTCAACACCAAATATTAAAATGAGCATCGCAAGAAACCCCTTTCATGTGCATGAATATACTTTTGATGAAATGAAAAAAGAAGCACGAAGCATATTTGATAAAATAGAGCTTTACGGAGTTCAAGGAAATAGTAAAGTAAATAAATACTATGAGGACAATGCTAAGTGGGCTAAAAAAATTCTAAAACTAGATCCACTGGGAATACACAAAATACTACCGGCTTCTTGGTTAGTGATTCCTTATAACTGGGTAACCAGTTTAATGAGAAAAAATTTAAAAGAAACTAATAGCACAACCCTAGAAATAGAAACTAGCGATTTCTTCCTAACTCAGGACAATTTAGACCAAACCTGGGATATATTCCTGAAAGCTACTAAATAATCTAAAGCATCAAAAACAAAAAAGAGGCTGTCTCACATGTGAGACAGCCTCTTTTTTGCCTAAGTGTGTATGAAGAAACCCAAACTAAGTTCTTAAGGAGTTTAATTTTTAAGACAGGCTATTTTGTTCATTTAGATTGAAGCGAACTTCAGATAAGATAAAGACTGATAAACTAAATAGGGCCTGCTGAAAATCTTTGTTAGGACTTATTATCAATCAATTAGTTGTTTTTAAATAATTTAAATGCACGGTTTTAAGAACAATTGTTTAAAAATCCTTTCATCAAGTAAAATTAGTTTTCAAATTATATAAAAGCAGAAACAAGGCAATCTTTGTCGTTGCTGCCAAATTGAAGTATTATATATACATCTTAAACAAAAAATAGAAATAACCCAATTTAATACCGAGGCAATTTTGTTTAGGCCAATATATTGGACTTTAACAAAATGCACTCGGTATAATTTGGCAGCGCAAATCTGACCTGTTTCTGTCTTTTTTGAGTAGGCCCTAAATAACAAAAAAAAGGGGCGGCCGAGGCCACCCCTTTATATAATAAGATTAATTAATACTAGTTAGTTTTAGTAACCTTAGTTGTTTTGCTTAAGCCATTTACAGAAACC
>JBIPMI010000109.1:0-9150 GCA_044369215.1 Bacteroidia bacterium
AGAAACTTGAATTTGTTGGTGTATATCAACAAAGACTGGAAAAAGGAATATGGTGGAGAATTGAGATTGGAAGATGGAAGAACAGGAGAAAAAACCGAAGTGGATGTTCCATTTAACCGTTTAGCTATTATGCATTGCAGAAGTTATACATTGCATGGTTACGACCCAATTAACTTCCCTGAAGGCAAATACAGAACTTCTATTGCTGCCTATGCTTATACTTTGCATAAATCACATTTAGAAGCACCAAGAACAACTGTTTGGCATGTTAAAAAAGAAAATCCAATTAAATATGCTCTTTCAAAAATCTGGGTTCCTGCTGTAAAAATCAAAAGTCTGTTTAGCAAAAGTAAAACCGCAGACCACTAGTATTCAGCGGCTTTAGAAACAATAAGGCAAAGAATTTGGATTTTAATTGAATAAACTTATTTTTGCCACCCCAATCAAATAGAATGGGTTCTGCCCGGATGGCGGAATTGGTAGACGCACTAGTCTCAAACACTAGCGAGAAATCGTGCCGGTTCGACTCCGGCTCCGGGTACAAAAGCCTTACAGAAATGTGAGGCTTTTTCTTTTTTAATTGTTGGGCAAAATTTTCTTCCTGACTTCAATCAATTGCTCCCTATAATATTATAATCATTCACCTGGTTCAATTGAATCATAAACCAAATTAATCCATCAAAAATTATTGGATAATTATCGACATGCTCAATTACTCTATAACCTGATTCACCAAAAGTACCGTTTTCAGAATAGGTTGTTATTAGCTTATTACCTTCGGTAAGCTGATAAGACCTAACAGGATTGTTTGAACTTTTTATCTGATACTTTTTTCCTTTGTAATCAAATTTATAAACAGGAGATAACCAACGATCCTCTTTTAGCTTAAACAAATTGCCACCTTCAGTATCTTCAACAAAAATTGAAGAACTTAAAAAACCCTTCTCCTGAATCTTATAAAAACCTTCATTGGTATTTAATTCTGCTATTTTGGAGTCATTAATCTCCATAGAAATCAAAAGTTTATTATCTAAATACAAAACATGATTTCCCAGTGTATCAATTGTCCAATTTTTAATTCTCATAACTTTAACTGTAGCAATAAAACCATTTTTATATGAATTTATTATGAGCAAAATCTTTAAAAATAAATTTCAAAGATGCTATGGCAAAATTTCAATCTTACTTTTTACATCAAAATTATTTTATGAACTATTTACCAATGAAATCATGCTTAACATCAAAAAATTTAATTTGTTCATGAAAAATAAAATTTATGATTTAATTAAAGATAAAAGTCAGAATTGTGTCATCAAAAAAAAAAGAATAAACTAATCAGGCATCCATTTCATTAAGTCTAAGTCTATAACACAAATTCATAAAATCATGAACAAAACAACATTTAAATCAATTGCATTTGGTATTGGTATCTTGGCACTAAGTTTCTCTGCCTGCAAAAAAGAAGAAACAAAAACAGACACAAAAGTAACACCTGCTGCAAAGTCAATTTACGAAATTGCAAAAGCTGATACAAACTTTAGTATTTTAGTTGCCGGTATAGAAAAAACGGGATTAAAAGCCACACTAAGTGGTACAGGTACATTTACAGTATTTGCTCCAACAAATTCTGCATTTAGAAAACTTGACATTAGTGCTGAAGAAATTAATAACACTACAGATCCTGAAGAAATTGCAGAAATTAAAAGTTTAATTTTATTCCATGCTTTAGGTACTAAAGTAAAATCAACTGACCTAAGCAATTCTTATGCTTCAACTTTATTCACTGTTAATGGAAATGGAGTTTCATTAAAAATTGCTGTTAACCCTGTTAAAATCAATAATGCAGCGAATGTTACAACTGCAAATATTGAAGCAAGTAATGGTATCTTACACATAGTAGATGCGATTTTAATCCCACCAACAGTTGTTGACATCGCTTTAAGCAATGGTGGATTTACGTCATTGGTTGCTGCATTAGACAAAGCTGATTTGGTTGAAACTTTAGAAGACAGTGAAAGTATCACAGTATTTGCTCCTACAGATAAAGCTTTTAGTGATATCGGATTTAAACTTGATGATTTTACAAAAGAAGCTTTGGCTCCAATTTTAACTGCACATGTTTTAGGAACTCAAGTTAGATCTAGCCAGATTAAAAACAACGATCAAGTTACCTCATTAAATACAAGTGTAAAATTGACATTTAACACTACAATGGGAGTGAAATTCTCAGGTGGAAAAACATCTGATATCAGTGTAACTACAGCAGATTTACAAGCAACTAATGGAGTTGTACATGTAATCAACAAAGTTATTCTTCCATAATTACTCTCGATTGTTTGTTTAGAGGAATGAAAGGCCGGTAGCAATTGCTATCGGCTTTTTTATTAATTAATACTTTGAGTTGAAAACAATCTTCCTTCAAAAAACAAATTTTGTAATTTGTAATACTTGTTACAAACAGTTTATAATATTCGTTTTACTTTTGTGCCATCAATTAGAAATATGAAATACGTAATTATAGGAGCTGTTG
Organism: Bacteroidia bacterium; assembly: GCA_044369215.1. GTDB lineage: Bacteria > Bacteroidota > Bacteroidia > UKL13-3 > UKL13-3 > CAISCU01. Next base: position 2,531 of record JBIPMI010000109.1, read on the forward strand.
CAGGTGGAGCCAGTGCTGCAGCGAGATTGAGAAGATTAGACGAAAAAGCCGAAATAGTAATTTTCGAAAAGGGTGAATACATTTCTTATGCCAATTGCGGTTTACCTTACTATATAGGAAATGTTATCAAAGACCGAAATAAACTTTTTGTTCAAACAGCTGCTTCTTTCAATCAAAGATTTAATATTGATGTTCGTACTTTAACAGAAGTCATTGTTATCAATCCTGAAGAAAAATCAGTTACTGCAAAAAATCAGTTAACAGGTATAGCGTACAAAGAATCTTATGACAAACTGGTTCTTTCTCCAGGCGCAGAACCTATTCGTCCGCCACTACCAGGAATTTTAAATGAAGGAATTTTCACTCTAAGAAATATTACTGATACCGATTATATCAAATCCTATGTTCAACAAAAAACAACAAAAAGAGCTGTTGTTATTGGTGCCGGTTTTATAGGATTGGAAATGGCAGAAAACCTACATGATTTAGGAATTCAAGTAAGTATTGTAGAAATGGGAAATCAGATACTAGCTCCAATTGATTATTCAATGGCGGCAATTGCCCAACAAAATATAAGAAGTAAAGGAGTTCATCTTCACTTAAACTCAATGGTGACAGGATTCGAAAAAGATGCAAATAGATTAATGGTACTTTTAAAAGACCAGGAGCCTATTCCCGCTGATTTAGTAATTATGTCGATTGGAGTAAAACCGGATACACGTTTAGCACAAATGGCCGGATTAAAAATTGGTGATGCAAGAGGAATTTGGGTGAACGAATTTCTTCAAACATCAAATCCAGATATTTATGCAGTTGGTGATGCCATTGAGTTTGAAAATCCAATAACTCATCAATCAATGAATACATATTTAGCAGGACCAGCAAATAAACAAGGGCGTATGGCTGCAAATAATATTGTTTTAGGTAACAAACAATCTTATAAAGGAGCAATAAATACAGCTATTGTGAAGGTATTTGACTTAACCGTTGCTACAGCAGGAACAGCTTCCAAAAACCTTATTCGCTCAGGAATTAAACATATCATTTCTACAACTCATAGTGGCTCGCATGCAGGTTATTATCCCGGTGCTAAACAAATGAGCATTCAAATTGCATTTAGTGAAGATGATGGTCGTTTATTAGGAGCCCAAATTGTTGGATATGATGGTGTAGACAAAAGAATTGATGTGATGTCATCTGTAATTCAAAGAGGAAGTACTATTTATGAATTAGTGGAATTTGAACATGCCTATGCCCCACCCTATTCATCTGCAAAAGATCCGGTTAATATGGCTGGCTTTGTAGCCGAAAATATCCTAAACAAACAACATGAGATTTTTTATTGGAATGAAATTGAATCTTTTCTAGAAAATACGCGGATTATTGATGTAAGAACAAAGGATGAGTTTGAAAAAGGACATATTCCTTCAGCAATCAATATCCCGGTTGATGACTTAAGAAATCAGCTAAGTGAGCTCCCTGTTTCTGAACCAATCTATCTTTATTGTCAAGGTGGATTAAGAGGTTATCTAGCACAAAAAATTCTGAAACAAAACGACTTTAAAGAAACCTATAATCTTTCAGGTGGATATCAGGTATGGGCTACATGTGAATTAGAAAAAAAGGCTTCTATGAAACATGAATTAGAATTGGCATAAAACAAAATCGGCTGTTTCAAAAATTTGAAACAGCCGATTTTATTAAGTAGAAATTATCTTTTAATTATTCATCTTTAGTAATTTTTCTCTGTAAATACTGAGTCCGTTTTGTTCAATTTCTACAAAGTAAATCCCTGATTTTAAGCTCTCCATTTCAATAAACTCAAATTGTTCATTGATTGAATTTGTTTTCAATGATTTTTGAAACAATCTTTCTCCTTTTAAGCTATAAACGTTCACAATTAACTCGCTTCCAATTTCAGCTTGATTCACCCAAATTAAAGGATGAGATGTAAAAGGATTACTCATCATTACTTCCAAATCCTGATTTAATTCTGAATTATCCAATCTTACAATTTTACTGAATGATTCCAGACCATCATAGTCAACCTGCTTAATACGATAATAACTGATATCTGAATCAAAATATTTCTCATCTTTAAATGAATACAATTGTTTTTGATTTGGATATTTACCTGCATCTACTCTACCTAAATCAATAAAATCAATTCCATTTGATGAAGCTTGAATTATGAAATAATCATTGTTAATTTCTGATGCAGTTTCCCATGAAATAGCATGATATCCATATTCGGTTTTTACAGCTTTTACACTTAACCAATTTACCGGAAGAGCGTTAACTGATGTTTGGCTACCAATTGAATAATCATTAAAACCATTGATAAATCCTGATGTAAATAGTGAATTAGATGAATAACCTGAAGAAATGGCATTCCATGAACCATTATAATCAGACCTTCTAATCACATATAAACTATCAGGAGAATTGATTCCTGGAATAGCACTCGTATTGATTGTAACATTAAATTCTATGGCATTTGGAGAAACAGCCGTACCGACTCCTGAATAAGTTATCGCATACCAATTCGACTTACTTACATTATTAGGAGTAAAAATACTTAAGTTATTTGTTAATGCACTTGTATTGGTAGCAAATACTGGTGATGCAGATGAAAATGGTTCAGTATTATACCTGCTTATTGTTAATTCACCTGAGGAACTTCCTAGTGCATTAAAATACATCGACAAATCACCTAATGTAACAGTACCTGTTGAGCTTAATGTTTGACTTAAAAAACTACTTGGATTACTTACTGAAACATTAGCAATATAAACTCCATTTCCTGCCGCGGCTACATCTCTGAAACCAATTAAAACATATGGATTTCCGGCATAAGCACTTAAGTTAACACACTCATACCTCCAGTCACTTCCAAAAACCGGTGTATAAGAAAAACTGGTTGCCGTATCAGTTCCTAATGAAGGTGTAGATAACTGACCAGATTTTGTACTCAGTGGTGTAAATGATAAACCACCATTGGTGCTTATCATCACTTGCAAAGTATCATCAGTTCCAGCAAAAGTATTGGGTGCATGAGCCACATGATAATGTAATACAGGATTAGTAGTATTGGCCAAACTAATAGGTGGTGAAATGATTAATGCATCTCTGTTAAACGTCACAATATTATCAGCATATAAAACAGTTGTTGAACTTACACCATTTGGTTGAACCGCAGTTTTTTGTTTCCATAATGCAGGTGTATTTCTAAGACTGGTCCAGTTATTTAACATATTAGTTGCAATTCTATAAGGTAATACGTTTGAAGGACTCACAATAAATTGAAAACTTAATGTATCATTTCCCTTTAATCCATCACCCGGAAATGAAGTATAAATCTTAATAGAATTAGTGCTTGATGTAGTAAATGAGATGGCTTGTAAACCACTAAAAAGTACTGAGGTTGTATCACCGGGATTGATTCCAACACTTGTTGAAACGGGTCCAACAGCTGCACCACCATTAATTGAATACCAAACCTGTATGCCTGATGTTCGTGCTTGTGTTCCAAAATTCTTAACAACTGCCCTTAATGGAATACTTACATTCAAAGGGAAAATAGTTCCTTGCCGCGGCCCACTTAATGAAACACCTACATCAACAGGAGGAAGCGGTTCAACTGTGCATTCCATCATTAATCGGGTTGTACCCCAAAGTACAGGATTAGAATAGGTATTTCCAACTTGCATATTTGTTACACCACCCGGTGTTGTTTGCGTCATAAAATAAAACACAGCATCAGGTCGCATGGGTACTTCTGTTTGTGAGGTTCCAAGAAAATAATTGAGACTATTAACTGAATTACATCCTGCTATTCCTACAATTATAGATTGATTACTTACAGTTGCAGGAACAATCATATTAAAAAGGAGTGTTGTTCCTAAATCAGAAGATTGCACTATGTAAGCAGGTGAACGAGCTAAAATCACACCCAATGAATCCATAACAATACCACAAACTGTATCATTAACAGCATCTGAATTTGCTGCTAAAGGTGATCTAACCTGAGTTACAAGTCCCGCTCCTGCTACAAAATATTTAGCTCCCCAGAAATGGGCTATTGTTGTTCCATTACCACCACTTGAAGGTATCAATGTATCTGTATACCCATGTCGGTTATTTGAAACCGAATAACTGTATGTCCTAACATTATTAGCGTTATTATCATCATTAGGCACTGACACCGTTATTAAATTAGCTCCAGTATTTGTAGGCATAAAAGGAGGAAAAGCAATGTTTGCAGAACCATTAACAGGAATATTGGCAATTGTTGCAGTAGTTGAATAGGTATTTGCGCCTGTTATATCTAAACTTACTACCACATTACTCAAAGCATTGATTCCTGTGTTTAAAATATTAGCCCTTATACTATCAGGTCTGTAAAATGGTAATGCTATTCTTCCTTGCGCATAAACAGCTCTTACAGCTGCATCATTCAATGTTAAAGGAGTAAATGTGTAAATCCTTCCAATGCCTGGGGCAGGACCAGCAGGCGTGCTGGTTGGATTGCGATAATTAACAGCATTATTTATATAAAAACCCACATTTGCAACTGCTCCTGACCAAGCAACAGTTGAACCTTTAACCAAATGTAAATTTTGATTGGCTAAAGACATTGAATTACCCACAATACCAACTGCAGAAAATCTTGCCGCTGCTAAACTTACAGTGCTGGTCCATTTTCCATAAACATATTGAATTACATTGGTTGATTCATATAATTTGATTTGAAAATTAATGGTATCCCATAAACCACCAACAGTTGCCTGAAGTTTATCTTTTACATTTTTCCATTGAATAGTACAAACCTGAGTACCCGGACTACCTGAAACTTCATACCTGAATTCTGCAGCATTGGTGCCTGCAAATAAATCCTGTCCAAATGCAAACAGCATACTTGTATCCTTTGGTAAAGGAGTTGGAGATGTTGTGGCAGTAAATGGTCCATTTGGTGGTGGTTGAACATGACCTGTAAACAAGAAATGACGTGAAGGAGTATCTACACCTAGTTTAATAAATCCATTTGTACTAAATACAAATGAATCATAAGAATACCCATTGAAATTAAATGTAAATCCAATTGGTAAAGCAGAAGAAAAAGCATCATCGGTATTACTAACACTAATAATGTTTCCATTAGAACCCAGGTCGTTGTAGGTTCCTAAAGAAGTAGTGAAACCACCGGGTTGATAATTTAACTGAGCCTTGAGCTCAATCCCGGCAAAAAACAGCACCGAAAAAAGACAAAACAGAGTAAATGTTTTTTTCATAAATAATTGTTTAGGGGGTTATTAGAAGGTGAACTTTGATAATATTAAATACATCATTGCTCAATCGATATTAAACAATTAAATTGAAAAATGAAAGTTAAATATTTAAGAATCAAATGATAATACAACTAAATCAATAAGATTCCAAATTACAAAATTCCAATTAAGCCCTATTTATTGCATACTTCAGGTAATATTAATTTTTCGATATATTTTACCTAAACAACAATTTAGCTAATTTCATTTTAATAGCAGTATAAATTGGATATCGTAATGGAGGATCGATTAAATTACTTGTTTTTAATATTGATTTTTGATGCGTAAAAACATCAAAACTATATTGCCCATGGTAATTCCCTATTCCGCTTGAACTAATTCCACCAAAAGGCAAATGCGGGTTTGCTAGATGAACCAAAGCATTGTTGATACAACCGCCACCAAATTGAATTCTTTCTAATAAGTATTTTTCAAAAGATGAATGATTAGTAAAGATATAACAAGACAATGGATAAGGATTCTTAGATACAATTTCAATTACTTCTTCTTTGGTTTGATATGTCAATACTGGAAAAACAGGACCAAATATTTCATCATGTAATAAAGCATGATTTGGTGGAATTTCATCGACAATAGTTGGCTCAATACAAAAATCTACTTCGTTGGATTTGCCTCCATAAACAATATGAACATCCTTTAAATAGGCTAATAATTTATTGAAGCGATTTTGATTGACGATATGAGTATAATCACTTGAATTTAATGGATTATCTCCATAAAATTCCTGGATATGACTAATCATTTCATCTATCAGTTTTGCTTTTTTTGTATGATGAACAAGCACATAGTCAGGTGAAACACAAGTTTGACCTGCATTAAAAAATTTAGCCCAAACCAACTGTTTTGCAGCCAATGAAATATTTGCATCTTCAGCAACAATGGCAGGACTTTTACCACCCAATTCCAGCACAACCGGACTTAATTGTTTTGCAGCCAAGCGCATAATTTCCTTACCAACGGCAGTACTTCCTGTAAAGAATATTAAATTAAAATGATGGTTTTCTATAAGCAGTGGACCCATGATATGTCCATCACCCAAAACAACTGAAATATAAGCTTCATCAAAATTCTCTCTGATTAATTTGGCAATTAAATTTGTTGTATGAGTAGTAAATTCAGAAGGTTTTACAATGGCACAATTACCACCTGCAATGGCACCAATTAAAGGAGCAAAAATTAATTGAAAAGGATAATTCCAGGGACCTATGATAAGAGTTAAACCAAGAGGATCTTTGTAGATATAAGAGGAAGACAATTGCAAAGCCATAGGAG
>JBIPMI010000392.1:0-2644 GCA_044369215.1 Bacteroidia bacterium
AAACTTCAGTAAAAGTTAAAATTAAAGGCCCAATTATTGCTTTAAATTGATTTTCTTTGGGGTTCTTAAAGATTTTTTATGGATCAAGAAAGTATCGACCAGTTAAAAGAAGCACTTAGTTTTTCTCCAAACAATATTCCTCTCAGATTACATTTGGCTGATTTACTTTTTAAATTAAAAAGATTTGATGAATCTGAAATTGAATTTCAAGAAGTATTAAATTTTCAACAGGATAATTCAAAAGCCAAATTTGGATTGGCGACTATTTATTTTGAAAAAGGAAATTTTTCGGTTTGTAATGTTGTTTTAGAGGAATTGATTCAGCAAAAGAATGCAAGCGAGGAAGTTTATGTTTTGCATATGATGGCTTTAATAGAAGAAAAACTTTTTACTGAAGCCGTAAGCGTATATCAGGAATACCAAAGAGAACATCCGGGTTTTGTTCATATGGACCTGGAAGAAAAGTTAAAGATTCATTCAGGTTCTTCAGAAGCTGATGATATGGATATTTCTGATTTGATGGGATTTATGTCGAAACCGGATGTTAATTTTTCTCATGTTGGTGGGATGGATGTTGTCAAAAAGGAGATTGAAATGAAAATCATTTTCCCATTGAAACATCCTGAAATGTACAAAGCTTATGGAAAGAAAACCGGTGGTGGTATTTTATTGTATGGCCCTCCGGGATGCGGAAAAACTTTTATTGCAAAAGCAACTGCAGGCGAAGTAAATGCTCAGTTTATTTCTGTTGGTTTAAATGAAATTTTAGACATGTGGATTGGCAATAGCGAAAAGAATTTACATGAAGTTTTTGAAAGAGCCAGAGCCTATGCACCTTGCGTTTTGTTTTTTGATGAAATTGACGCTTTGGGAGCAAGCAGGTCTGATATGCGTCAAAGTGCAGGTAGACATTTAATCAATCAATTTTTATTGGAATTAGATGGTGTTGAAAGTAATAATGATGGGGTTTTAGTTTTAGGAGCAACAAATTCACCCTGGCATTTAGATCCTGCTTTTAGAAGGCCGGGTAGGTTTGATAGAATTATTTTTGTTCCACCACCTGATGATGCCGCTAGGGAATCGATTTTTAAGTTGAAATTAGAAAATAAGCCATTGGATCAAATTGATTATTCTAAGATTATTAAATTAACAAAAGAATATTCAGGAGCTGATATTGAAGCTATTATTGATATTGCAATAGAGTCGAAATTGCATGAATCAATGAAAATAGGAATTCCTCAACCAATTCAAACAAAGGATATTTTAAATGCAATCAATAAGCACTTTGCCAGTACTAAAGAATGGTTTACTCAGGCTCGTAATTTTGCTTTATATGCAAATGAATCAGGTTTGTATGATGATATTTTAAAATACCTGAATATTAAAAAGTAATGGAAAACCCGGAATTAGGACGTGTTCATTTATTAATGAACCAGGGCAGATGGAAGGATGCAGAAGTAATTTTAGGACAGTTAATGTTAAACGAACCTAATAATACAGAAGTTTTAACTTTAATGGCTGAAATTAAAATTCAAAATGATAATCATGTTGAGGCAGAGAGATTAATTGACTTAGGGATTTCAATCAATCCATCTGATGATTTTCTGTTTTATATGAAATCGAGAATTAAACTCATTTTAAAACAAGGTGAATTAGCTGAAGAATGGATTAAAAAAGCCATCAACATGAATCCGGAAACATCTGTGTATTTTGGATTTTTGGCTTATGTGCAATTGCAAAGAAAGAATTATAAAGATGCATTAGAAAATGTAAACCATGCTTTATCATTAAATCCTGAAGATTTATTTGCCTTAAACACCAGAACTTCAGTTTTGTTAAAATTAAACAAAACAGAAGATGCTTTTGAAACCATAGAGGGTGCATTAAGGGAAGATCCCAATAATGCTTATACACATACAAATTATGGTTGGAATTTGTTGGAACATGGTGATGCAAATAAAGCACTTGAACATTTTAAAGAAGCCCTGAAAATTGATCCTAATTTTGAACTGGCACAAGCCGGAATGGCTGAAGCGATTAAAGCGCGTTATTTTATTTACCGTTGGTTTATGAAGTTTCAGTTTTGGATGGGTAATTTAACCAGTAAATACCAATGGGGTGTGATTTTAGGTTTTTATTTTGGTTCAAAATTCTTGAGAAGTCTTGCGGCTACAAATCAAACTTTAGCCCCTTTTTTAAATCCTATAATTTTTGTGCTTTTTGTTTTTGCTTTTTCTACTTGGGTTATGACACCACTCAGTAATTTGTTTTTGAGGTTAAATCCATATGGCAAATTTTTATTAAGTAAAAACGAAAAACTTAGTTCAAATTTTGTGGGCTTATTTCTACTTGTATTTTTAACAGGTCTTATTGGCATATTCGTAAATGATTCAGCATGGATTTTTGCACTCATGGTTTATGGATTTACCATGATGATTCCTGCATCCGGAATGTTTACCAAAGCAAAGTATAAGAATATCATGTTATATATTTTTATTGCTTTAGGCTCTGTTGGATTATTGGCACTCTTATCAACTTTGAAAACCGGAAATCTGGAAAGTGATTTTGGTACTATTTATATTATTGGATTTATAGCTTATCAATGGTTATCAAATTTTTTGGTGATTAAACAAAATGACATTAA
>JBIPMI010000393.1:0-2630 GCA_044369215.1 Bacteroidia bacterium
AAGTTTGATCATCTTTAGCAATAAAAGGAGATTGGTCATCACCTGGGCTATTTATTTCAGGACCCATATTTACAGGAGGAGACCATTTCCCGTTTTTAAAAGTTGTATACCAGATATCACTTTTACCATAGCCACCGGCACGATTGCTACTAAAATAAACTGTTTTACCATCAAAACTTACAGTTGGCTGACTTTCCCAATTACCTGTATTTACTGGAGTTCCAAGATTTTTTGGTTCTGACCATGTAGCACCATCCAATTTTGATATATATAAATCACAAGAACCCATTCCACCCAATCTGTTACATGCAGTGTAGAAAATATATTGTCCATCTGAACTTAAAGAAACTGTTCCTTCGTTTTTTTCTGTATTGATAGGGGAGCCCAGGTTCATTGCAGGAAGCCAAACATTTTTTTGTTTTTGGCTGATAAAAAATTCTTCATTTCTACCACCTTCAAGTCGGGTGAAAATAAAAGTTTGATCATCAGCTGTAATTCCGGGGAAATATTCGTTTTCGAAAGAGTTGATATTCGGACCAAGATTATGGGGTTCAAAAGGAACAGGATTTTTTACTGCATATAATGCAAATGCAGCATTACTTTTCATTTTAAGCACTTCAGCTTGTTTACGAAAATGATCTGTGAATTGAAGAAATTTATCACAATCAACCAACGTTTCTTTGTATTGCTTTTGGATATAATTGATTTTAGCTGAACCATAATAGCTCATTGGAAAATCCGGGTTGATAGAAATTACTTTATTGTAAATCGCCATTGCTTCCCCATACTTCTCATTGTTTGATTTTACTTCCGCCTGAAGCATGTAAGCATCAATAAAATTAGGATCTGTGCTTATTGCTTTATCAACAAAATTAAGTGTCCTCAAGCCATCACCTTCCTGAAATGCTTTTAATGCTTCACCAAAATAATATTCAGCTTTTTTATTCTTTGTACTTGAAAAAGGCAACTCCTGCGAAAACAATTGAAGATTAAAAATTAAAAAGACAAAAGAGATGCTTGTATATTTGATAGTTTTCATGATAACAATTTTGGGTACATAAACCATACCAGATTTCCTGATTTATTCTGTATTAATTTCCATGTAGGAAAATTAAACTGAATAACAGCAATACCTGATGTTGGCAGATTTTCAATAAATGTTTGAGACAATAAGCCGATCATTCCTGTAAACGATGGATTATGTCCAACCAACATAACTGTATTTAAATTATCTGATAAGGATCTGATGACATGAAGAATATCGGATGTGGTAGCTTCGTATAAATCACTTTCCAATAAGAGAGAACTTGGTTTTAAAACTAAATTTTCCTGAATAATTTTTGCGGTTTTATGAGTTCTTTTTGCTGTACTACTCACGATTAATTCAGGAATGAAATTTTCTTTTTTTAAAGACTCAGACATTACTTTTGCATCCTCTTTTCCTTTATCACTTAATTGCCTGTTATGGTCTGATAAATCATCAGATTCTTTTAAGGCCTTTGCGTGTCGCATTAGTATTAGTGTCTTCATAATAAAGAAATTTTACTTAGTTGCTTTCTGAAGTTAAACTTTTGTGATGTCTTTTTTTTCTTGAACTTGATTCCTCTTTTTCAGTGGAATCTTCTGATTTACTTAAACAGAAAGTTGCTGTAAAAAACCAACCTAAAATCATACTTAAGCCACCAAGTGGAGTAATAGCTCCTAAAAATTTAAATGAATCATCTCCCCAAATATTTCTTGTTGCCAAAAGAAACAATGTTCCTGAAAATATAATGATACCGACACTTAATAAAGAGAGAGCAATAAACAACTTCTTATTAAAATGACGGTGGTTTATGGCCAAAATTAAAATCCCCAAAGCATGAATCATCAAATACTTAACTCCGGTTTCCCAAACAGATGAATCATTTTCTTCCAGCATTTTTTTTAATAAATGTGAGCCAAAAGCTCCAAAAATAACTCCTATCCCTGCAAAAATTAAAGATAATCGAATAAATATTTTAGAATAGTCTTTCATAAGTTTCAGTTTATAATGATTTCAAAATTGCTCAGTTAGTTTGAAAAAACCTTTACATGTGAACAAATTAAAGAATAATAATTATTAAAGGGGAATTAATTTCGTTTCCGTCCATTTTTATATGAATAAACAATTACTTAGTATTATCAGCATTTCACTGTCCATAGGACTTGGGCTAGGTATTTATTTGTATTTTTTTGAAATAGGAGAAAAGAAAGTAAAGCCGCTATTTGTAGTTCCTGAAAACGCTGCCATTATTTTAGAAAGTAACAAAAGCAGCCAAATGTTGCAAGCCGCAGGTGACCCTCAATTCATGGAAAAGCTTATGAATAATGAGGAAGTTGAGCAGTTTTACAATCAATTAATTCTACTTGATTCAATCTTTAAAAGTAATTCAACTTTAGGAAATTGGTTTGAATCAGGTGAAGCTGTTTATTCATTTCATGCTTATAATAATAAACATGTTGGGTTTTTTATGGCAGTTCAGACCACTAATGAAACAGATGGTCAAAAAGTAATGAAATTCATAAATACCATTTTTCCAGGAAGATATCAGTTAACAACAAGAAAATTTTCAGGTGAAAACGTATATGATTTTAACGATTTTGAAGGT